>NZ_JFAO01000033.1:0-8874 GCF_006408945.1 Bifidobacterium sp. UTBIF-78 | reverse complement strand
AGGACAGTCCACTGGACTGTCCTCTTTACGGCTCGGCGCTTTCCCTCGGTGCGCCTAGAGGCCGCGCGCAAGCATGCCTGAAAATACCTCTAAAACCGCATGTTTCCAACAGTTTTCGGACTTCATCAGGCGGTTACATGGGAACAACGCAATCGAAGCAACCGGCGTTTAGTGTCAAGCCCAAGATTCGGGAACGATCTTCGATGGGCGACTGCATAGGCCTTTGGGCCTGCGGGTCTGCCCCGAGGCATCCGTCTCCCGCATCGCAACCACTGCCCGTAAGGGTGTAAGAGAGGATAGGTGGCTTTATATGAATATCAAGAAGACATCGGTGGCGGTGACGGCCATGCTTGCGGCGGCCGTGATGGCGCTCGCGGGCTGCGGCTCCAGCTCGAACGCCGGCACTGATTCCGGTGCCACGGAGACCAAGAAGACCGACACCTTCGTGCTCGGTGGTCTGTGGCCCGAAACCGGCTCGCTGGCATACCTGGCCCCGCCCGAGCTTGCGGCCGAGAAGCTGGCCGTCTCCGACATCAACGAGGCCGGCGGCGTGCTCGGCAAGGACGTCACCACCGTGGACGCCGACACCTCGGACGCCGACCACGCCGACCAGAACTCCTCGGCCACCCAGTCCGTGATGAGCAAGAACCCGTCCTTCGTGATCGGCCCGGCCTCCAGCTCCGTGGTGAAGAACGTCTATAAGACCATCACCACCGCCAATGTGCCGATGCTCTCCATGGGCGCCACCAGCTCCGACTTCTCCGGCCTGAGCCCGTACTTCTTCCGCACCGTGCCGCCGGACTCCGTGCAGGGCGCGGTGCTGGGCCAGGTGATTGCGCAGGACGGCGTCAAGAACCTCGCCGTCGCGGTGTTCAACGACGAGTACGGCACCGGCCTGCGTGACACCATCGTCAAGACCGCGGAATCCGCCGGTGTGAACGTGGTCTACGGCAAGGACGACGCCTTCGATCCGACCGAGACCAACTTCTCGTCGATCGCCACCGCCATCAAGGCCTCCAACCCGGACGCCATCGCCATCGTGGCCTTCGACCAGACCAAGGCGCTGGTCAAGGAACTCGCCTCTCAGGGCGTGGATACCCACAAGCTCTACTTCGTGGACGGCAACACCGCCGACTACTCCAAGGATCTGGACGCCGGTCTGCTTGAAGGCGCGAAGGGCACCATCCCCGGCGTGATGGCCTCCGACGACTTCCAGGCCAAGCTCGTCAAGGCCTACGGCAAGGACATCTCCACCTTCACCTACGGCGCCGAAACCTACGACGGCATCATCCTTGCGGCCCTCGCGGCGCAGAAGGGCGGTTCCGCCGACGGCGAGACCATCCAGAAGAACATGGCCGCGGTCTCCGGCGCGAACGGCGGCGAGGAGTGCAGCACCTACAAGGATTGCGTGGCCGCGCTGAAGTCCGGCAAGGACATCACGTACAAGGGCCTGACCGGTATCGGACCGTTCAACAAGAACAACGACCCGAGCTCCGCGAACATCGGCGTGTACGTGTTCGACGGCAAGAACGTGCCGCAGTTCGATCACACCCAGGAAGGCAAGGTCCCCACCGACTGATGCGGTTGGCTGATTTGGCTGGCTGATTCGGTCGGTCCGTGCGATTGGCCGGTCCCTTCGGCTTTTCGCTCCCCAAGGCTCCCGTGGCTTCGGCTCGGGAGCCTTTTCGTTGGCGGATGCCGGCTTCCGTCCGGTTTCTGTCAGGAGCATGGTTCTTCTGACAGAAACCGGACGCAAATTCGCGTTTTTTCGTCCGGTTTCTTACAGAAGTGAAGGTGTTCTGACAGAAACCGGACGGAAACCGAGTGTTGGAGGGCGATTTGCGGCGCCAGGCCGCGATTCGGGTAGCTGCGGACTGGGATGTGCGGAATAGTGCGGTGGATTTTACCGTGCGCCGTGTGCCCGGCTGCATGGGCTGCGCGCCCGCCGCCCCGCCGCCGTAGCGGTGCGAAATTCGCATCGCAAGGCCGACTGCACCACGTATTCCGCAGCGGCCTTAGACCATCGCAAACCCCAGTATTTCCAACAGTTTTCGGAGTCAATCAGGTGGTTACACAGCCACAATCTCACCGACTTTCTGCTCGCCTACAGTGGCAGTCAAGATTCGAGAAGGTAACGCTCGCATCTCACACCATTGCCCGCAAGGGCTAGAGAGGAAGTGGTGGTTTATGACCAGCAACAAGACAATCATGATGACGTGCACCGCCGCCGTGGCGGCTGCCGTGATGGTGCTCGCAGGCTGCGGCAGTTCCGGCGGCTCGTCCACCGGCTCCACGGACAGCAAGTCCGAATCCCAGGCGTTCTATGCCGCCGCGATGTTCCCGCAGACCGGCTCGCTCGCCTACCTCGGCCCGCCGGAGGAGGCCGGCTTCAAGCTGGCCATCGCGGACATCAACGAGGCCGGCGGCGTCAATGGAGCGGACGCCCAGTCGTCCATCGCCGATACGTCCGACGGCGACCATGCCGACCAGAACAGCGCCGCGGCCCAGTCCGCCCTGTCCAAGAATCCGTCCGTGGTGATTGGCCCGCCGTCCAGCTCGGTGGTGAAGAACAGTTACAAGCAGGTGACGTCCGCGGGCGTGCCGATGATTTCCCAGGGCGCCACTTCGACCGCGTTCTCCGGTCTGGACAAGAACTTCTTCCGCGTGATTCCGCCGGACACCGTGCAGGGCGCGGTGCTGGGCCAGGTGATCGCGCAGGACGGCGTCAAGAACCTCGCCATCGCGGTGTTCAACGACGAGTACGGCACCTCGCTGCGTGACGTGGTGGTCAAGACCGTCGAGAGTGCGGGCGTGAACGTGGTGTACGGCGAGAAGGACACCTTCGACCCGGCCGAGACCAACTTCTCGTCCATCGTGACCGCCATCAAGGCCTCCAACCCCGACGCCGTGCTGGTCATCGCGTTCGACCAGTCCAAGTCCATCTTCAAGGAGCTCGCTTCGCAGGGCGTGGACACCCACAAGCTGTACATGACCGACGGCAACACCGCCGACTACTCCAAGGATCTGGACGCCGGCCTGCTTGAGGGCTCCAAGGGCACCATCCCGGGCGCCCACCCGGGCGAGGACTTCCAGGCCCGTCTGAAGACGCAGGTCAAGGACCTCAAGGACTACACCTATGCGGCCGAGACCTACGACGCCGTGATTCTGTCGGCGCTGGCGGCGACCAAGGGCGGCGACAACAAGCCGGCCACCGTCTCCGCCAACCTGATGGCCGTCTCCGGGGCGAACGGCGGCGAGGAGTGCAGCACCTACAAGGACTGCGTGGCCGCGCTTAAGTCCGGCAAGGACATCAAGTACAAAGCCCAGTCCGGCATCGGCTCGTTCAACGACGACCATGACCCGGCCACCGCATCCATCGGCGTCTACAAGTTCGACGGCAGCAACAAGCCGAACTTCGACCACGCCCAGGAGGGTGCCGTGCCGACGAAGTAACGCCGGATTGGTGACACCCCAACACAACAATCGTCCGGCGTCGGAGCCGCCGGATGTTTCCCTCCACAACAACCCCGCCTTCCTATTCGGGCGGGGTTTTCTTCGGCCCTGTGTGCCAACGTTGTCATACAGGGAGTCGTGTGGGCTGGTGGTCTGTCTCGCAATTGCCTGAGTGGTGTTGGCCTCCTCTGACGAGGGGCTGGCAGCGAAGCTGACTGGGGGAGGGAAAAAGCTGAAACCCTCAATTATTTAAGAGATAGACCACTAGGCTCCATTTCCCAAGCAATCAGCCCGTCTGCGTTCCGGTCGATTGGCGCATGTCAATTCGGGCGCATCTGGGTCTTTCGCACGCAACACATCGAACCGGTTCGACACGCCGGGCGATTGGACGTGCCAACTCCGTCGGCGGTAATATCGAACCGGTTCGACACAGAGCGTCACAGCACAACACAGGAGTTGCCCATGAAGAACAAAGTCCAGCTCATCACCTATGCGGATCGCCTCGGCAACGGCACCATCGCCGGCATGACCGACATCCTGCGCACCCGTTTCCAAGGCGTCTACGAAGGCGTGCATGTACTGCCGTTCTTCACCCCGTTCGACGGCGCGGACGCCGGCTTCGACCCCATCGACCACACCAAGGTGGACTCCCGCCTCGGCTCCTGGGACGATGTCGCCGAGCTCTCCAAGACCCACGACATCATGGTGGACGCCATCGTCAACCATATGAGCTGGGAGTCCGCCCAGTTCCAGGACGTGCTGCAGAACGGCGAGGAATCCGAGTACTACCCGATGTTCCTCACCATGAGCTCCGTGTTCCCGAACGGCGCCACCGAGGAGGATCTGGCCGGCATCTACCGCCCGCGTCCGGGCCTGCCGTTCACCCACTACAAGTTCGCGGGCAAGACCCGTTTGGTGTGGGTGAGCTTCACCCCGCAGCAGGTGGACATCGACACCGATTCCGATAAGGGCTGGGAATACCTGATGTCCATCTTCGACCAGATGGCCGCCAGCCATGTGAGCTACATCCGTCTCGACGCCGTCGGCTACGGCGCCAAGGAGGCCGGCACCAGCTGCTTCATGACCCCGAAGACCTTCAAGCTCATCTCCCGTCTGCGCGAGGAGGGCGTCAAGCGCGGCCTTGAGATTCTCATCGAGGTCCACAGCTACTACAAGAAGCAGGTCGAGATCGCCTCCAAGGTGGACCGCGTCTATGACTTCGCGCTGCCGCCGCTGCTCCTGCACTCCCTGTTCACCGGCCATGTGGAGCCGGTGGCCCACTGGACCGAAATCCGCCCGAACAACGCCGTCACCGTGCTCGACACGCACGATGGCATCGGCGTCATCGACATCGGCTCCGATCAGCTCGACCGCTCCCTGAAGGGCCTTGTGCCGGATGAGGATGTAGACAACATGGTCAAGACCATCCATGCCAACACTCACGGTGAGTCCCAGGCCGCCACCGGTGCCGCGGCGAGCAACCTCGACCTCTACCAGGTCAACTCCACGTACTACTCCGCCCTCGGCTGCAACGACCAGCACTACATCGCCGCCCGCGCCGTGCAGTTCTTCCTGCCCGGGGTGCCGCAGGTCTACTACGTCGGCGCGCTCGCCGGACGCAACGACATGGATCTGCTGCGTCGCACCAACAACGGTCGCGACATCAACCGCCACTACTACTCCGTGGCCGAAATCGACGAGGACCTGCAGCGTCCGGTCGTCAAGGCGCTGAACGCCCTGGCCCGGTTCCGCAACGAACTGCCGGCCTTTGACGGCGAGTTCGGCTACGAGGCTGACGGCGACAAGTCCATCACCTTCCGCTGGACCGCCGCCGACGGCTCGACCAAGGCAGCCCTCACCTTCGAGCCCGGCCGTGGTCTCGGCGCCGACAACGCCACTCCGGTCGCCAGCCTCGCGTGGACCGATGCTACCGGTGACCACGAGACCCACGACCTCCTCAACAACCCGCCCGCCGTAACCCTTGACTGATCAGTAAGAAAGAAAGCCAGTACAACCACCATGTCAGCAGTACACAACGACGCTGAAATCGCCCCGGCCCAAGCCGACGCCACCATCGGCACTCCGGACCAGCCCCAAACCGACCCGTTGCTCGACAGCTACGGCCGTCGCCCGTCCATCAAGGACGTGGTCAGGCTCGGCGCGGGCTTCACCATCAGCCTGATCATCACCGGCATCGTCTGGGTGTCGCTGTCGTCCATCCTGGTGCCCCAGCTCGTCGACCAGATCGCCCCCGGACAGCGTGAGGCGTTCATCGGTTCGATCAACAGCATCGGTTCGGTGGTGGCGCTGTTCGCCAACATCATCTTCGGCACCTTCTCTGACCTCACCCGCTCGAAGTGGGGCAAGCGCACGCTGTGGATCATCAGCGGCGGCATCCTGTGTGGCGCGTGCGTGGCGGGCCTGCTGGTCACCCGTTCGCTGCCGCTCATCCTGCTGCTGTGGTGCGGCATGCAGCTGTTCTACAACTGGATGAACGCGCCGTTCGTGGCCACCCTGTCCGACCGCGTGCCGGACAAGTTCCGCGGTTCCGTCTCCTCCTTCATGGGCGCGGGCGGCGTGCTGGGCCAGACCGCCGGCTCGCTCGTCGGCTCCCTGCTCATCAGCAACATCGACCTTGGCTTCGCCCTCGGCGCGCTCGGCTTCGCGCTGGTCGGCATCATCGTGGTCGGCATCTGGCCGCGCGAGCCCTCCAACGTGGACGAGGAACGCGAGCCGGTGTCCGTCAAGATGGTGCTCAAGTCCTTCATCCCGCCGCACGGCAAGGGCGCTCGCAACTTCTACTACGCCCTGTTCGGCCGTCTGATGATGGTGGCCGGCTACCAGATGATCAACGGCTACCTGCTGTACGTGGTCAAGTACTACACCTTCTCCGACTCCGGGTACGACGCCGAGCAGCTCAAGACCGCCGCCGCCGGCGTGATTGCGACCATGTCCGTGATCACGATGGTCGTCTCCCTGATCGCCGCCCTGGTCTCCGGCCCGATCTCCGACCGTCTCGGCATGCGCAAGATTCCGGTGGCGCTCGCCAGCGTGCTGTTCGCCATCGGCGCCGCAATGCCGTGGATCTTCCACAACGCATGGGGCATGTACCTGTTCGCCGCCATCGCCGGCTTCGGCTACGGCGTGTACAACGCCATCGATCAGGCGCTGAACGTGTCCATCCTGCCTAACCCGAAGGAGGCCGGCAAGGATCTGGGTGTGCTCAACATGGCCAACACCCTGTCCACCGTGCTCGGCTCACTGCTCACCTCCGGCGTGGTGATGGCGACCGGCGGCAACTACGGGCTCGTGTTCCCGGTGTGCATCGTCGTGGTGCTCATCGCCGCCTTCCTCATCATGCAGATTCGCGGCATCAAGTAATCAAGGAAACGGGCTCGCTGGGCCGTCGTACGGGGCCGTCGTCAGGCAATCGACGTCACGGCGCCGCCCGGCGCCAGTCCCGTGGTCTGGCGCCAGTTCCGCGGCCCGGCGTAAGCTAGGTTCATGGAAAGCAAACCGTCCGCAGTGCACTGAAGCCAGTGCGCTCGGGCGGTTTTTGCGTGAGGAGCCAAGGAAGAGGAGTGGAGCATCATGCTGCAACCATATGTGCGTCCGGGCATCGACGATCGTCCTGATCTGGACAAGGCATTGAGCCCCGAAGACAAGGCCGCCGTGGCCCGACTGGCCATCAAGGACCGTCGTCTGCCGCCCGAGCCGTCGGCGGACCAGCCCGAGGCGCAGGCCGTGCGACTCGCCTCCGCCGGCACGTCCGCCGCCGCGGCCGCCGCGGCCAGCGTGGATACGCCGGCCCCCGACATGGCCTCCGCGTACCTCGACATGCGCGATCCGATGATTGCATCCAACGGCGAGAAGCCCGACGCTCGCAAGGTCTCGCGCCTCAACTGGGGCTTCTTCATCGCTTCCATGCTTGTCGGTGCGCCGTGGGTGGCGCTCAACGGCATCGCCGTGCCCAACATGGTGGCCCGGCTGTCCCATTACGATACCGCCAGCGCCGTTCCGGTCACCATCAACCCCGCGACCGGCCGTCCGCTGCCCGTGGCCACGGATCTGGCCATGCCGCTCGCCGTGCTGGTGGTGGTGGGCGTGATCGCTGCCATATTCTCCATGCCGCTGGTCTCCGCCCTGTCCGACCGTACGCGCGTGGTCTTCGGCCGTCGCACCCCGTGGATGGTGGCCGGCGGACTCCTGTGCGCGCTCACCACGCTCATCCTCGGGCAGGATACAAGCATCATCGTGCTGTGCATTTTCTGGGCGTTCATGCAATTCGCGTACGCCATGCTGTCCGTCCCGCTCACCAGCTCCATCAGCGAGCGTGTGCCGGACAAGTTCCGCCCGCGCATCGAACGCTGGCACGGCATCGGCGTGATGCTGGCCCAAGCCATCGGCATGTGTCTGGGCGCGTTCGGCGTGATGTTCGACGCCGGCACTTCCTTCACCACCATCGCCGCGATTTTCGCCCTGTCGGGCATCCTGTCGGTGCTGATTCTGCCGAAGGAACCGTCCAGCCAGGAGCAGCCGCGCGTCGTCATGGACGGTGACGCCGTGCTCGGCCAGTTGAAATTCCCCTCGCACGCGCCCGCCTTCGCCCGTGTGTTCGCCGCCCGCACGCTGATGATGGCCGGTGTGGGCATGACCGGGGTGTTCCTGTGGTACCTCGTGCGCTTCTGGGTGTACGGCAAGGCCGTGGTGCTCACGTCCGCGCCTATGACCATCCCCGCCGGATTCCTTATCATCGCCATGGCCGTGGCCACGCTCATCGGCGCCGCGCTCGCCTCCTGGGCCGCCGGGCCGATCTCCGAGTGGATCGAGGAGAAGGGTGTTCCCACGGCTCAGGTCGTGGCCGCGTCCTGTCTGCTGTATGCGTTCGGTCTGGTTTTGGTCTGGGGGCTGGGCGTCTGGTCCACAGGTACCGCGCGCGAGAACGGTATGATCGCCTTCGCGCTGATCTCCGGCTTCGCCTTCGGCCTATACGATGCGCTGGGTTTGGAGCTGGTGATGGACTCGCTGCCCGATCCGCGCACCGCCGGCCATGACCTCGGCGTCTACGCGCTTGCCAATTCGGCGGGTCTGGCGCTCGCTGCCATCGTCGGGGCCTTGCTGGTCAACGGCTTCGAGTCGAGCTTCGGCTACTACCTGCTGTTCCCGGCCGGCATCGTGCTGGTGCTGCTCGCCGGCATCACGACCCTGCTGTCCGCCGGTTCCACTGACTGACGCTGGATGGCGCCGGTTGGCGCTGGTTGATGGTGGCGGGCGCCAGTGATCCGTTTCGCAATTGTCTGAGTGGTGATGCTCTCCAGATGAGGAGCCAACACCACTCAGACAATTACGAAACGGAATCCGAAACGGGACGAAACGTAAGTTTCACACGACATAGTGTTACGTTTCGTCCCACTTTGACAC
>NZ_JFAO01000032.1:0-51534 GCF_006408945.1 Bifidobacterium sp. UTBIF-78 | reverse complement strand
CACCTCGAGTGCCTGTACCCCCCATGGAGAACACGTGGTGGATAGGCCGGACGTGGAAGCCCCGCAAGGGGTGGAGCTGACCGGTACTAACGGGGGAACGGCAACACACACCCCAACCCTGTTGGGGAGCATCGAAAACATTCTTCTGCAATGGACTTCCGGACGGCATGGAGCATCCGGATGACCACAAGACCATTTCGACATCGCGTCCGCTATCCGGTCCCCGGACCATCACGGGAACCATCCCCACGCCCTTGGGGCGTGGACGTCTAATTGAAGATTTGCGGCGGTCATGGCCCAGGAGAGACGCCCGGCATCCATTCCGAACCCGGAAGCTAAGGCCTGGCACGGCGATGGTACTGCACCCGAGAGGATGTGGGAGAGTAGCACACCGCCGCACCACACGTTACCGAAGACCCCGGAAGGCCTCAGCCTCCCGGGGTCTTCGCATACCCGCACACGCATTCCGACACCAACCCACAACAACAAGAAACCCAACACCAACGGGACCAGGACCCCACTCGCATATGCCGCATACCGGCAACGACGAAGCCGTCACGGCAACCCCGACACCAACACCAGGACACCCTTCGTTTACCCACACTTGACGGGAACCCAGACGCACGACGCCACGGGCGGCCGCACGATGACGACAACATCAAAGCCGCCACGAAACCCCCGGCACCAACCGCACCAGAACTCCACACACTCACTCACACACACACGAGTCTTCACTCCGTCGTCATATCGGGACTGCCCTGCTCCGCACTAACTTGGGGCACCGCGGATGGTTCCTTGTATGAAACACAATGGCGTGAGAATGATCGCATGAATTTCAATGAAACTATTCGTCATGCGACGATGAAGGATCTGGACTCGCTTACGGCTATTGAGGAAGCGTGCTTTCCGCCTGCTGAAGCGGCCAGTGCGTATGCATTGCGGGCTCGGCTGTCCGTGTATCCCGATTTCTTCTGGATATTGGCAGATGGGGCGACCATTATCTCGTTCATCAACGGATTCGCAACGAACCGTCCGGACCTGACGGATGACATGTACGAGGACGCTTCGTTGCATGATCCTGATGGCGAATGGCAGATGATATTCGGTGTAGACACCGATCCGCGATTCCAGCATCTCGGTTATGCCAGTCGGCTGATGCGTGCGGTTATTGACGATACGCGTGCTGCCGGCCGTAGGGGACTGGTCCTCACCTGTAAGGAACGGCTCATCGGCTTCTATCAGCGGTTTGGGTTTATCGACGAAGGAGTTTCCGCGTCCACTCACGGCAATGTCGTATGGCATCAGATGAGACTGACCTGCGACGCCGATTAGTATCGCGCGTCAATAAATTCGTTAACGAATTCACTACCCCTCAGACCTGCTTCGCGGGCCAGTACTATAAATATAGATGCGCTCCGTGCGTGTTCTGCTGGCTTGCCTGTTGGCTTGTACGTTGTCTACAAACAGCTTTGCTGTTTGCTTCACAGCAACATCCTAACAAGGGGAGCCAAAAACATAATCAACGAATTTCCGGGACGGACCACTAGTTTTTCGGTTATGGATGCGCTGCGTGCGCGGTGAGTTGTCTTGGCCGTCGACTCGCGCGTCACCTGCGAGTGATTCTGCCATCTGTCACGGCGAGGTCCTGATGGGGAACCGAAAACTGACGAACAGCTGGCGCAAGATATCAAGCTGTCATGCGCCAGCTGAGTGCAATCAGAAATCGAAGTTGTCGGGGTCTGCGCCGTTGCGACGGCCGGTGTTCAGTGCATTGATGGCTTGCACATCATCATCGGACAGCACGAAGTCGAACACGTCGAAGTTCTGACGGATGCGCTCCGCATGCGTGGACTTCGGCAGCACCACAATGCCGCGCTGGATGTGCCAGCGAATCACCACCTGTGCGGCGGACTTGCCGTACTTGGCGCCGATTTCGGCTAGCACCGGGTTGGATAGCAGGTTGCCGCCGGTACCGCCCAACGGGCTCCATGCCTCGACATCGATGTGCTTGGTAGCCAGGAAGTCAACAAGCTCCTGGTTGTCGAACTGCGGTGAGGATTCGATCTGATCGACGGCGGGCAGCACGTCGCTGTCCGCCAGCAGGTCGTCGATGTGATGCGCTTGGAAGTTGCTCACACCGATGGCTTTTGCACGGCCGGATGCGTAGATATCCTGCATGGCGGCCCATGACTCCTGCCAGCCGTCCACCGGCCAGTGGATGAGGTACAGGTCCACGTAGTCCACGCCGAGACGGTCCAGGCTTTCCTGGAAGGCGTCCTTGGCACGGCGGGCGCGGATATCATCGTTCCACAGTTTGGTGGTCAGGAAGATGTCGCCGCGCGGCACGCCGGAGCGACGGATGCCCTCGCCCACGGAGGTCTCGTTGCCGTAGATCATTGCGGTGTCGATATGACGGTAGCCGGCCGCCAGCGCCGTCTCCACCGCATTCACCGTGGTGTCGCCGTCCGGCGTCTGGAACACGCCCAGACCCACCTGCGGGATAACCGTGCCGTTGTTGAGCGTGATGGTCGATTGAATTGCCATGATGCCTCGCAATCCGAAAGTGGTGTTCGTTTCATCACCTACTCTAGAGAACGATGCCGATGAGCGCAGGCCATGAACACAGATCGATGTCCAGGCTCGACTGACGGCTACGATGGGGGAAGCATGCAGGGCTCGGATGAGGGGACAGACCGATGAAGACGAAATACGCGGCCGTATTCGACGCGGGCACCACCGCGCTGAAAGGCGCCATGGTTGACGACAGCGGCAGGATCATCGCCAGCGCGAGCGAGAATCTGGATCTGCTCATTGACGGCGATGAACGGGAACAGGATCCGGACCAATGGTGGCAGGCGTTCCGCAACGTCTCCCGTAGCATGCTGGAACAGGCGGCGGATGCGTCCGGCGATTTCGGATTCGACGCATCACACATCGCCGGTATCATCTGCAGCGGCCAGATGCAGGATGTCATCGCTCTGGACGCCGATCTGAATCCGGTGCGCAACGCCATCCTGTATTCGGATGGCCGGGCGGAGGAGCAGGCGTCACGTTTGGCGTCGGCGCTGGAAGGCGGCGAGCGTGAATTCCTTGATATCGTTGGCAATCGGCTTGAGGGCTGTCTGCCACTGCCCAAACTCATGTGGCTGCGCGACCACGATCCCGAGGTTTTCGGGCATATCCGTCATGTGCTCATCAGCTCGAAGGACTATCTCATCGCTCGTCTGACCGGCGTCTGTGTGGGCGATGTGGCGGCATGCTCCACAGCCGGTGCCATGGATATCCGTGAAGGGCGTTGGGATGCGGAATTATGCGCGGCGGCCGGGCTCGACAGGACATTGCTGCCGGAGCTGCATGCGCCGCAGGACCGCATCGGGGCGGTCACGCCGGAGGCCTCGGAACGTACTGGGTTCGCCGTGGGCACGCCAGTATATGCCGGCATCGGCGACGCCGGCGCCACTACGCTCGCCAGCGGGGTGAGCCGGCCCGGTCAGTACAACATCAACATCGGCACATCCGGCTGGATCGCGACCATATCGCCCGAACCGTTCACGGACAAGCCGGGCGCCGCCAACCTCGCATTCGGCGTCGGACCGGGATTCGTGAATGCCGTGCCGTTCCTCAACGCCGGGGACGTGCACCAATGGGCGACCCATGTGTTTGCCGGAGCCGACTACGAGAAGGCGCACGAGCTCGTGGAAGGGTCCGTGCCCGGCTCCCACGGCGTGCTGTGCCTGCCGTATCTGGTGGGGGAGCGGTTCCCGGTGATGAATCCGGATATCCGTGGCGCCTACGTGGGACTCTCCCCCGACACGACCAGCGCGGACATGATGCGGGCGGCGCTGGAGGGCGTGGCCTTCTCGATCCGCGAGGGGATGGGCAGCTTCGATGTCGCGCCCGTCTCGATATCGTTGATCGGGGGCGGCGCCCGCGAAAGCGCATGGTGCCAGATCCTCGCCGATGTGCTGGACCATCCGGTCGAAGTATTCGCCAACGCGGAGGTGCTGCCCGCCGTGGCGCTCGCCTCTCTGGTGTTCGGCGACGTCGATCTGGTGCACGCCATCCGTGAGAGCACGACGTATGCGCCCGACGCCGTGGCGACGCGGACCTACGAAACCGTCTACCGGCGTTTCCTGACGCTGTACCCGGCTTTGCGGACGCTGATGTGAGAGGGCTTGAGGATGAATATGACGAGTTCGAGGCATGCGCCGATGGATGAGGCATATGAACGTATGGCATCGGAATATGAGGCAGACAAACATCGTGAGGCAGACAAGCACATGGTGCGTAGGCATATCGTCGTCACCGGCTTGGTGCAGGGCGTCGGCTTCCGGTATTTCGCCGTCATGAAGGCCCGTGACCTCGGGGTCGCCGGCTGGGTATGCAACCGGTTCGACGGTTCGGTCGAGGCCGAGGCGCAGGGCGACGAGGACGCCGTGCACGCATTCATCTGCGCACTGCGCCAGGGGCCGAGATGGGCTAGGGTGCGGGATGTGCAGGTCGAAGATATGGCATTGACCGACGAGACGCACGGCGACTTCCGTGTGCGCGGCTGACCGGGCGCCGCACGATAATCTCACGATACGGCTGAAAGTGGGCATTGCGCGAAGGTTCGTGAGCGCACGTTGCTACGATGGATAGTTATGAGCGAGAACATCATGCGAATCATTGATCTGCGCGGTAAGCACCTGACCCGCGCCGAACTGCTGGCCGCGATGCCGCGTGCCGCCATGGGAACCTCCGAGGCCACCGATCTGGTGCGTCCGATCCTCGAAGATGTCAAGGAGCGCGGTGCCGCAGCGTTGCGCGACTTCGAGGAGAAATTCGACCATGTGCGCCCCGAACACCTGCGTGTGCCCGAAGCGGCGTTCGATGAGGCGCTGGAACAGCTCGACCCCGAGGTGCGTGTCGCCATCGAGGAATCCGTGCGTCGCGCCCGCGCGGTCGCCAAGAACCAGGTGCCGAAGGACTTCCACACCGATCTGGCCCCCGGCGCTCGCGTCGCGGAGCGTTGGATTCCGATCCAGCGCGTCGGCCTGTACGTGCCCGGTGGCAAGGCCGTGTACCCAAGCTCCGTGATCATGAACGCCGTGCCCGCCCAGGCAGCCGGCGTCGAATCGCTGGCCATCGCCACTCCGCCGGCCCGTGACGGCAGCAAGGGCCTGCCGAACAAGACCATCCTCGCCACCTGCGCCATTCTGGGCGTCAAGGAGGTCTATGCGGTCGGCGGCGCACAGGCCATCGCCATGTTCGCCTACGGTGCCAAGGGCAGCGAACCCCAGGACGGCGAGGTGCTGTGCGACCCGGTCGACAAGATCACCGGTCCGGGCAACATCTTCGTGGCCACCGCCAAGTCGCTCGTCTCCGGATTCGTGGGCATCGACGCGGTCGCCGGCCCCACCGAAATCGGCATCATCGCCGACAAGGACGCCAACCCGAGCCTTGTGGCCGCCGACCTGATCGGTCAGGCTGAACACGACGAACTTGCCGGTTCCGTGCTGTTCACCGATTCGCCGGAATTCGCCGAGCAGGTGCAGGAGAACCTCAACTATCGCGTGCCTCGCACCGAGCATGCCGAGCGCGTCCACACGTCACTGTCCGGCACACAGTCCGCCATTGTGCTCACCGACAACCTCGATGAGTCCATCGATGCGGCCAACGCCTACGCGGCCGAGCATCTCGAAATCCAGACCGCCGATGCGGACGCCGTTGTCAAGCGCATCAAGAACGCCGGCGCCATCTTCCGCGGTCCATACTCCCCGGTGCCGCTGGGCGACTACATGTCCGGCTCGAACCATGTGCTGCCCACCGGCGGTACCGCCCGTTTCGCCGCCGGTCTTGGTGTGCACACCTTCATGAAGCCGGTCGAAGTCATCGAATACGACGAGGAGGGCCTGAAGGAGCTCGCCGCACGCATCAACGCCTTCGCCGTCTCCGAAGATCTGCCGGCCCACGGCGAGTGCGTGCTGAGTCGTTTCGTCAAGGACCCGTACGACAAGGCCACGCTGCGCGAGCAGGAGAAGGAAGCCGGTCTGCTGTAATACAGAGCGGCGCCGAATCGCCGTGATGCGCCTGGCAAACAGGGGAATCCGGCGATATCCGGAATGATCGTGCAGGGGATGGCCATCACGATTCCGGCCATCCCCGTCATATGTCGTCGCACAGCCCATGCCGTCGAATGACGGCACCGCACTTGGGGGAGAGGAAAAGCAACAATGAGTGAGAACAACAGCAATGCGATCCCGGCCGATCTGCCGCTGCGCAACGATCTGATCGGCGAGGAGCCGTACGGCGCACCACAGCTTGACGTGCCGGTCTGCCTCAACGTCAACGAGAACCCGTACGCACCGGACCCCGAGGTGTGCGAAACCATCGCCAAACGCGTGCTGGAGATCGCCCCCACGCTCAACCGCTACCCCGACCGCGAGCATGTCAAGCTGCGTCAGGCGTTCAGCGACTATCTTGCCCGCGAATCCGGCACCCGACTCGACGTGGATGAGCTCTGGGGCGCGAACGGCTCCAACGAAATCATGCTCCAGCTGTTCCAGGCATTCGGCGGTCCCGGTCGTACGGCTCTGGGCGCCGACCCCACCTACTCCATGTACCCGGAGTATGCGCGGGACACGTTCACCGGGTGGAAGCTCGTCCATCGCAACGCCGACTTCACCCTCAACGTGGAGAAGACCATCGAAGCCATCCATGAGGTGAAGCCGTCGATGGTGCTGCTCACCAGTCCGAACAACCCGACCGGCACACCGTTGCCGATGGAGGACATCGAGCGTATCCTCGCCGCTTGCGAACACGCCGAGGTGGAGGGTGCCCCCGCAGGTGTGCATCCCATCCTCGTGGTCGATGAGGCTTATGTCGAGTTCCGCAAGCCCGGTACGCCAAGCGCCGTCTCCTTGGTCAAGGACCATCCGAATCTGGCCGTCAGCCGCACGATGAGCAAGGCCTTCGCCTTCGCCGGCGCGCGTGTGGGATATCTCGCCGCCAGCAAGGGCATCATCGACTGCGTGCGTATCGTGCGCATGCCGTACCATCTCTCCGCCGTGACTCAGGCCGCGGCGCTCGCCGCCTTCGAGCACACGGACGAACAGCTGAGCCGGGTCGAGCATCTGCGCGAAACGCGCGAGGCCACAGCGGCATGGCTCAAGGAGCAGACCTACAAGGGCCAGCCGTTGGCCGTGGCCGAGTCGGGGTCCAACTTCTTGCTGTTCGGCGGGCATTTCGACGACCGCGATGCCATCTTCGACGAGCTGCTGAAGCGCGGTGTGCTCATCCGCGTGGTCGGCCCCGAAGGGTGGTTGCGCGTCTGCATGGGCACGGACGAGGAGATGGAGCGCTTCCGCACTGCACTCATCGAATCGATGCGGGTGGTGGAGGCCCGGTAACGGACGGCAACGCATGGTGAAGCCCGCTCTCCTGTCGTGAGTCATGAGCAGCCCGCTGACGCCAGTTGGCGGCCACTCAGACCCGCTTTGTGAGCTGGTTCCCCTTTATCAGGAGAGCCGCAAGCAGAGTCAATGAGTCACCGACGCGCGACGCCGAACCGAATTTACCGAACCGGACAATTCCGGCAGTACAACTGACACATACAGAAGACGTATTCGATGATGCGCCCTGCGAGGAAGGCCGCAATCGGCCGACTGCGGGGCGCACCGCAAGACAAGGAGCATCGTCATGGCGCGCACCGCGCACATCGTCCGCGAAACCAGCGAATCGCACATCGATCTGACCCTGGACCTCGACGGCACCGGTAAAACCGACATCGACACGTCCGTGCCGTTCTACAACCACATGATGAACGCGCTCGGCAAGCATTCGCTCATCGATTTGACCATCCACGCGCATGGCGACACCGACATCGACGTGCATCACACCGTGGAGGACACGGCCATCGTCTTCGGTGAAGCGCTGAAGCAGGCTCTGGGCGACAAACGCGGCATCCGCCGTTTCGCCGACGCCACCGTGCCGCTCGATGAGGCGCTGGCCAAGGCCGTCGTCGATATCTCTGGACGCCCCTACGTGGTGTGCACCGGAGAGCCTGAAGGCTTCGAGTACTGCATGATGGGAGGCCATTTCACCGGCTCGCTGGTGCGCCATGTGATGGAATCC
Source organism: Bifidobacterium sp. UTBIF-78 (assembly GCF_006408945.1). Taxonomy (NCBI): domain Bacteria; kingdom Bacillati; phylum Actinomycetota; class Actinomycetes; order Bifidobacteriales; family Bifidobacteriaceae; genus Bifidobacterium; species Bifidobacterium sp. UTBIF-78. The sequence goes on along the minus strand of NZ_JFAO01000032.1, from coordinate 43,419 downwards.
ATCGCGCTGCACGCCGGCATCTGCCTGCACATGCAGGTGCTCGCCGGCCGTGACCCGCACCACATCGCCGAAGCCGAATTCAAGGCACTGGCCCGTGCGCTGCGTTTCGCCATCGAACCCGATCCGCGTATTCAGGGGCTGATTCCCAGCACGAAAGGCAGCCTGTGATGTCGGGGAAGACGAACGGCGAACAGGATTTCGACCCGGACGAACCGCATTTCTCCGACGAGGAGCTGGAAGCGGCGCTGGCCGGGTTCGAGAAGGAATTCGCGGATGATTCCTCCAATCCGGCTGCATCGCCGGAGACCGGGCATGCGGCTGACGGGGAGAATGGCGCCGACGCCGATCGAATCGGCCAGGCTGGACCGGCTGATCAGATTCACCAGTCCGGTCAGATTCACCAGTCCAATCAGACCGGGCGGGATGGACAACAGGATGCCACCGGTGCCGATCAGGACGAGAAGAACGGACGCCCCGCACGGTCCGGCCAATCCGCGGATTTCGATGAGCAGGCGGCGGCGGATGCGGTGAATGAGGCCATGGCCGATGTCGTGGACCCCTCGCTCGGTTTCGACAACGAACTGGCCGGCCTGCTCGGCAATAAGGCCAAGGTGGCGCTGATCGTCACGCGTGTGGCCTCGGCGGAGCTGCTCGCCGCGTTCTGCCAGCTGTCGGACATCGCGGCCGAATGCGTCGGTTCCAATCAGGGTGCCATCGCCGTGCTGAAGAACCTGGACGGCGACGGCCCGGAGGCGGCCGCCAAGGATCTGACCACCGTGGTCTCCGGCATGGCCGTGGTGCTTGCGGTCAACCGTGCCGACAAGCTCGAGGCCACGATGTATCTGCAAGGCGAGGCGGGACAGAGTTTCGCGCCGCCCGTGCTGTTCACCTCCACGCCGCGATTCGTCGAGGACATGATGCTCGGCATCGTCACCTTGGCGCAGCTCAAGACGCAGGGGTTTGAGGTGGTGGATTCCGCAGGTCTCACCCATGACGAAGCCATGCAGGTGCTGGCCAACCACACCAAGCGCGGCCGTGGGGGACGCGGCACACGCATTGAATAGACGTCCGGGGCAACGGCGTTCGTGAACGCTCATGGACATCGTTCATAGATATGAAACGTTCATAGCAACGTGAAGGGAAGGCGGAATATGACCAAAGCGGTTGTCTTTGATTACGGATTCGGCAACGTGCGCTCCATGGTGCGTGCGCTCGCCAACCTCGGCGTGGACACCACGCTGACTTCCGATTACCGGCAGGCGCTTGAGGCCGACGGACTCGTCGTGCCGGGCGTCGGCGCATTCGCCGCATGCATGTCGGGACTGAAGAAGGTGGATGGCGACCGGGTCGTCTACGACCGCATCCGTGCCGGCCGTCCGGTGCTCGGCGTGTGCGTGGGGGAGCAGATCATGTTCGAACATGGTCTGGAGCATGGCGACCATGCCGACGGTCTCGGTCTGATCGGCGGATCGGTCGACCTGCTCGATGCGGATGTGGTGCCGCACATGGGTTGGGACACCGTCGAAGCCGATCCGGACTCCACGCTGCTCAAGGGCGTGGAGGGTGAGCGCTTCTACTTCGTGCACTCCTATGCCGCCATGGCCGTCACGGCCGCGGACACTGCGCCGTTCTCCATCGACCTGTCCGGCTACGACGAGCATGTGAGCTGGTGCCGGTACGGGCGCTCCCGTTTCGTGGCCGCATACGAGCGCGGACCGCTTTCGGCTACGCAGTTCCATCCGGAGAAGTCCGGCGATGCGGGCGCCCAGCTGCTGAGGAACTGGGTCGCCACGTTCTGACGGCACGAGATGCGAACAGCCTGCCGGTGCGGCGGGCCCAATACGAAAGGTAATGGTTATGTCACTGACTCTGCTTCCCGCCGTCGATGTGCGCGACGGCAAGGCCGTACGCCTGCGCCAGGGCGAATCCGGTTCCGAGACCGACTACGGTTCGCCGTTCGACGCGGCCCGCACCTGGGTCGAGGCCGGGGCGGAATGGATACATCTGGTCGATCTCGATGCCGCATTCGGCACCGGCAATAATCGCGATCAGCTGCGCCGCATCGTCCATGAGCTGGGCGACAAGGTGAACATCGAACTGTCCGGTGGCGTGCGTGACGACGAATCGCTGGATGCGGCGCTCGAAGCCGGCGCGGCCCGTGTGAACATCGGCACCGCGGCGTTGGAGAACCCCGACTGGACCGCCTCCGTCATCGGCAAATACGGCGATCGCGTAGCCGTCGGACTTGACGTGCGCGGCCACACGCTGGCCGCACGCGGATGGACCCGCGAGGGCGGCGACCTGTTTGAGACCATGAAGTTCCTCGACTCCGTGGGTTGCTCCCGCTATGTGGTCACCGACGTGGCCAAGGACGGCATGATGTCCGGTCCGAACATCGAACTGCTTCGCGAGGTGGCCGAACGCACCGATGCCAAGGTGACCGCATCCGGCGGCATCTCCAAGTTGGACGATCTCAGGGCCATCAAGGAACTCGCCGATCTCGGCGTGGACGCGGCCATTCTTGGCAAGTCCCTCTACGCCCGCGCCTTCACGCTGCAGGAGGCCCTTGAGGTGGCGAAGTAGACCTTTGGAAGTAGACCTGCCTTATTCGGATGCAGTTCGAATCCGGGTTGGAATCATACTGCATCCGGACTGATATTCGTATCGAGAGACCCGTGCCGGGGTCCCTGCACGTCATCGTTTGCAGGGCCACCGGCACGGGTCTTCGCGTTTGACCCGCTGGACGGAGCCGTCACGGAGCCGCTGTGGAGCCGTAGCGAAGCAACCGCCCCGCGAGAACCTCTACGCGCAGGGCAGCTCACCGGATTTGAGCAGCCCCTTGAACACGGCGTAGTCCTCCTCGTTCTGCTCCGCATAGGATACGGCGAACGAGGCGATGGACTGGTCGAACTCGTCAGTGCCACCCATGTAGTTGGCGATGGCGATGGAATCGCCGGTGCGGGCATGGGCATGGGCCAGCGCCCATGCGCACATGCGGGCCAGATCGTTGAGCCCCGACGCATTGAGGTTGTCGATGTCGATGGACCCCTTGCCGTTCCACAGCTGCCGCACGTAGTAGTCGCGCTTGCGGCCGTCCTCGGCCATGAAGCTGGACCATCCGAGCAGCACGTCCGCCGTGGACTGGATGATCTTCTGCCCCTGCACCACGCGCTCGCCGTGCGTGGCGTACTTCGAGGCGCCACAGTAGTGCTCCAGCACGGAATACGTGGCCTCTTTCATCTGGATCATCATCGGGTCGTCCATGTCGCGTGCGATCCAGATGGACGTCCATGCGCGCTGGCCCACCGATCCGACACCCACGACCTTGCGGGCGGCGTCCTGATAGCGCAGATGGTCGAACACCATGCGGCGGTCATCGTACAGCGAATGCCGGTAGCTTTCGAACAGCGTATCGATCCGGGCCTGCAGGGCCTCGACGTCGGCGTAGTCGTCAAGCTGGTTGATCGGCACCAGTTCCGGTGGATTCGATTTGAACCGCAGCTTGCCTCCCTCGTAATGGCACAGCTTGGCCGCGGCCGCGTCATTGTCCTTGAGCAGTGCCTTCATGGCGGCCTCGCGCAGCACATGGCTGTGGGAGGAACCGTCGTTCTCGAACCGGTCCAGCGTCTCCTCCACGTCCAGATGCTCGTACCAGGCATCCAGATAGTCCATTTCGGAGAACCACTTCATCCGCGTGCGGTAGGTCTCGACGCAGTTGATCACCGCATCCCGGCGGTCGCGCTCCTTGAGCTTGTTGGCCCGGCCGCAGATCTCCACGGAGACCGCCAGACGTTTGAGATCCCACTCCCAAGGGCCGATCGCCGTTTCGTCGAAATCGTTGATGTCGAACACCAGGCGGGCGGAGGGGGAGCGGAAGATACCGAAATTGCCGATATGCGCATCGCCGACGCATTGCACCGGGATGCCGGTCACGGGAGTCGTGGCCAGATCATTGGTCATGATGAGCACCGTGCCACGGTAGAAGGTGAACGGGCTCACGCTCATACGCTTGTAGCGCAGCGGCACCAGCTCCGGTACGCGAATCGCCGACTGCTCCTCGAGCAGGCTGATGGCTTCGCGGCGTCCGGAACGTACCTGCCAGGCGGCGTGGGCCTCGAGCGGGGCCTTGGCCCGGGCGGCGATGCCGGCGCGAGAACGGTCGCGTGGATTGGCGGCCTGCCTCCAGGAGGCGACGTCGACCGGCGGATTGGGGGACGGGGTGAGATGGTCTTCTGCTGCTTCGCTCATGGGAACCACCATAACCCAATGACGGGCCGCGAGGCGCGAAACATTCCGTGGGATGTTAACGCCGGTCGTAACACGGCTATGGAACGATAGGCGATTATGGATAAACAGCAGGAGTTTGCGCTGCGCACGGTCGAGGAACGCGACGTGCGCTTCATTCGTCTTTGGTTCACGGATGTGTTGGGAACATTGAAATCCGTGGCTATCGCTCCCGCGGAGCTGGAATCCGCATTCGAGGAGGGGCTCGGATTCGACGGTTCCGCCATCGAGGGCATGACCCGCGTATCCGAAGACGATATGATCGTTCACCCGGACCCCTCCACCTTCCAGATTTTGCCGTGGCGCGGCGGTCCTCAAGGCACCGCCCGTATGTTCTGCGACATTCTGACACCTGATGGCGAGCCGTCGCTGGGCGATCCGCGCCATGTGCTCAAGCGCGCGCTCGCCAAGGCCAAGGAGAAGGGATTCACGTTCTACGTGCATCCCGAGATCGAGTTCTACCTGTTCGAAAGCCAGACCGACTGGTCCAAGGCGCCGACCCCGATCGACGAGGGCGGCTACTTCGACCATGTGCCGCGCAGCCCCGGCATGGACTTCCGCCGCGCCACCGTGAACATGCTCGAGCAGATGGGCATCTCGGTGGAGTACTCGCACCACGAGGCGGGTCCGGGACAGAACGAGATCGATCTGCGCTACGCCGATGCCCTCACCACGGCGGACAACATCATGACCTTCCGCACGGTCGTCAAGGAGATTTCGCTGGAGCGCGGCATCCACGCCAGCTTCATGCCGAAGCCTCTGGCCGACGCCCCCGGCTCCGGCATGCACACGCACCTGAGCCTGTTCGAAGGCGATTCCAACGCCTTCTACGAGGCTGGCCAGGAGTTCAACATGTCGCTCACGGCACGCCAGTTCGCCGCCGGCATCCTGTACCATGCGGCGGAGATCTGCGCGGTGACCGACCAGTACGTCAACTCGTACAAGCGCCTGTGGGGCGGCAACGAGGCGCCGAGTTACATCTGCTGGGGCCACAACAACCGGTCCGCGCTGTTGCGTATCCCGCAGTACAAGCCCGGCAAGGGCAACTCCGCGCGCATGGAGTTCCGCGCCCTTGATCCGGTCGCCAACCCGTACCTCGCCTACTCGGTGCTGCTGGCCGCGGGCCTCGACGGCATCGACAAGCAGATGCAGCTGGGTGAACCCACCAGCGACGACGTCTGGGAGCTCACCGACGGCGAACGTCAGGCCATGGGCATCCAGCCGCTGCCGCGCTCGCTGGACGAGGCGCTCAAGATCATGGAGAAGTCCGACTTCGTGGCCGATGTGCTCGGCGAGCACGCCTTCGGCTACTTCCTGAGCAACAAGCATCAGGAGTGGGAGGAGTACAACCACCAGGTCACGCCGTACGAGCTCAAGAAGTATCTGCCCAAGCTGTAGGCTTGAGTCTTTCGGACTTTCGCCCGTGCTTCAAAGACCTTTCGCATCATTGCCATCTGACTCGGTGCGGAAGGCCTTTCGCGTGCCTTCGGCCTGCATCGGGATGATCGGCGCCGATGCGTCACGCAGCGAATAGGCCAGCGTCGTGGTGAGGCTTTCGCCCGGAGCGACGTCGGTCCGCATGGAATCGGCATCGTAGCCGGGCACGTCACCATCACGGGAGAACATGACCCGATTCGTCTGCAGGCCGTTCTGATAGACCTCGGGCCGGGCGAGCGCGTCGAACGTCAGTGCCTTGCCGCTGGTGTTCGTCCACGCATAAGGAGACGATCACCGTGGGGCACCCGTGATAGTCGTCCGGCCCGGACCTGGCCGAGTCGATGGTCAGCCTGCCCTGGTCGTCGCCCGACGCATCGCGGACGTCGCCGGTACGTTCCACGGCGGTCGGCGTGGCCGCCGTTCCCTCCGGCGTGCCGTCACCGCCGCCATCGGCGATCAGCGTCCGCCATGACCCGCCGAAGGATCCGAACCAGTCGGGGCGTTGCCGGGCAGCGGCCCCGCGAGGCCCCACGCCACGATGCAGACGATGATAATGCAGACGATGGCCACCCAGATGAATCCGTGACGCCTTCTGCGCGGCCGTTTGGAGTTCTGTCGTGCGACGACCGGATTCGGCCTGCGGAAGGAACTCCGGGAGGATGATTTGTTGTGGTTGGCTGCGGCGCGATTGTCCGGATCGATGTAGGAGGGCAGCCCGTCGTCGAACGGGGAGACGTAATCGTCCTCATTCCGGAACAGTCCCACGTGCGGCCTCCTTGATGCGGTTTCCTTGGTCTGACTTATTGTACGGGCCTCGCCGGCGTGTCCGAAGGCGCTGGAGAGCTGCTCGTAATCGACGCACGTTCCCGAGATGCTGACCTGTCTTGCCGAGGACGTAGATGGGGACGTCGCAGATGGGCGTTGGAAGAGTTGCGACGCCGGTCCGCTTGATGTTCTCGTCACCCCGATCTCGACGGTCTGGGCCTTTTGTATTCATCCGGACTCGTTCCGATTCCATTTCGATTCCATCCGGGCCCTTCCTCGGTGTCGCGTTGCGGGGGTTTCGGATTCATCTCGCATCTGCTTGTCTCCAGTTGCACGAAGTTGCATGTATCACGGTGTTGAGGGCGTTGCGTTCTTGGATGCACACGAGGATGTCGTATGGTAATAGCCGGCGACGGCACTTGCTCTGGTGCTTGCCTTGTGTGTGACGTTGTACGCATTGGGGACGTTCACGATGATGATGCAGGTTCTGCTTGGTGTGGCTCCCGCGGCCATTCCTGGAATCATCGTGACCATCGTCACCGGTGCTTCCATCTCTGGTCATGATTCCGCAGTCATCGGCCGGCTGGTCGATGACAGGGGCGAGAATAGTCAATGTCAATGATTGAGTTAATCAATCGGAGGGAGAACAATGAGAACTTTCAGGAAGACACTGAAAAGGGCGGCTGCATTCGCTGTGTCGGTCATGGCGGTGGTTGGTCTTGCCGCGTGCGGTTCGCAAACGGGGGGGCGTCCATCATTCCGAAGCTGACGGCCGTTCAGGGTTACGACTACGAGGCGGACAAGCCCGCGAAACTCGACAATGACGGCTCGGTCCCGTTCAATTGGACCGGATGGGACATCAAGAAGATTAAGCTGGGCGGCAGAAACGGTGCGTTGGTGGGACGTTTTGTCTACGTGACATTGACGAACAAGAGCAAGCAGGATGTTGACACGGGAACCATCAATCTGATTGGATACCATGACGGCAAGAGGAACTGGAAGAAGATAGAGGAAATAAAACTAGAACTTTGCCGTCCCACGTCAAATCCCGCCGATGGAGAGGTCCATCTCATGGACAGGGAGACCATAAAGGCGGGCGAGACACGCACTTGTGCGGGGGACCTGACGGGGGACCTGACAGACAACGAACCGGTATCCGACGAGTTCCGTCCTTGGTTCATGACTTGGAATTCGGAGAAGTCTGATGGTACGTGGGTCGATGGTGCGTCGTGTGACAAGAACAACAACAAGTTCGATTCCTGTCACTTCGGACTCGGAACCACGCAGTCCATCAAGCTGGACAAGTAGGTACGGCGGAATACAACGGGCATCGCATCCGGGAGGGAGGCGATGCCCGTTCCCGTAATTCGGACCAATCGGACACGGAGGGGAATCAGGGACACGGGAGGGACGTGACGTGTCGTTGCCGTGGGGTCGGTTGGTTGTATCGGCTCGTTGGTTCCGTTGGGTCCTTGTTGTGTAGGGGACGTGCGGGATTATAGGTAAGCGATCGTGTTTGTGGGGCTGGCTCCGTGCCGGTCCCTTTTATGTGGTTAGGTTGTATCGATGGTTTGTATATCTACGTGTTACGGCATGGGTCAAACGTATGTGGCCCGTGCAGATTCAGGAGGATACGCAACATGATTATGAAGAAGTATGTCAGGGGTCTGGTGCCCGTTTTGATGGCGGGTGTTTTCGCCTTGGGCGGGTTGTCTCAGACGGCGATGGCCGTGGATGCGAATGCATGTGGGACCATTAATACGACCACGTCCATTTGTCTGCAGAACATTACGAGGGGTCATACGTATCGGGCCTACGCTCTTGGTTCCGTGACGGCCGGTGCGGTGAGCGATTCGGGTTTGGCCACGGATATCGCCTTTGTTTCGGCGGATGACCGTAATGTTTTGGATTACGCCCGTTCCGCCAAGGACATCATGCGGGAGACGGTGAAGAACATTGATGGTGATGCGGGTGCCGATCCGTTGAATACGGCGATGGGCTGGGTGAAGTCGGACGGTGCGTCCGATGGTTCCACTGCGTCCGTTATCAATACCGACAAGCAGGATGAGAAGCTGACGGCGTTCCTTGATGGTATCGACTATGCTATCCGTCAGAGCATGGGACAGGAGAATACCCCGACCGTGGGGAATCGGTACTCGGGCGGGAATGCGTTGCTGCCCAACCTGAAGCCGGCGACCGTGTACATCATCACGGATACGGACGATGACGGTAAAGCGGGAGCTCCGAGGCTCGCCGGTACTTCCGAGGTCTCGTTGAAGGGGTCCATCGTTTCGGAGACCTCCATGGAGGGGTACAGCATTCCGAACACGGTGACGGTGAAGGCGGGGCTGGATGACATCTCCATCGCGTTCACGGCGGTTGACGACAAGGACAAGCCGGTGGAGGGTCGCACGTTCACCCTTTCCGGGGGCAAGCTGTCCCAGCCGATGAAGGAGGTCTCGAAGGCGAATGGAGGGGTGATCTTCGATGATATTCCGTTCGCCTCGTCATACACGGTGACGTTGCAGAAGTTGGATGGCTCCGATAGTCAGGAGATAGTCATCAGCCCGAAGTCCACAACCACGGTGAATGGTGCCATGAATGACACCTATTACGACGTGCTGGACCACACGGATTGCTCGGGCGTGTCATGCTTCAAGGACGACGACAAGACGGACGGCAGGGGTCTCTTCTCCCCCGACAGCACGGCGACATGGCGTATCCCGGACGAGCCGAAGTCGGAGGCGAAGGACACAGGTGAATCCAAGCCCGCCGCCACAGGTGAATCCAAGTCCGCCACCTTGCCGAAGTTGATTCATGATAACATGCTGCTCCTGCTGGCGATAGCGGCGATCCTGTTGGTCGTCCTTGTCTTGGGGATTGTTATCATAATCTGCTTGGCGATCCGGTCCGCGAAGGCACACGAGCCTCGTGGGTGATGGCCGGGTTTGATGGTGGTTGGACATGGCGATGGCGATTACCGCCGTGGCCGCCACGATGCTCGGCTCGGTGGCTTTTGCCGCTGACGGCGACCCGGACAACGGTGGCAAGTAACTGAGCTTCTACAGGAAGGACACGAAATCCGCTCCTGATGAGAATGGTAAGTAGACCGTGACCGGTACGGATTATGTCTACATTGATGACGCCGTGTCTGAAGGCCGATGTCGTTGGGGTGGCCAATACCATGCAACACAGAGGAAATCGGAAGGAGTCCGCCATGACCAGCAATACCCCGGCGACCACACCCCGTGACACGGCCGATGCTGCACGACAGGACCGATTCTTCACCCTACCGGTCAATATCCTGATCTTCGCGAGCTTCATGCTGGGCCTGAGCGAGTTCGTGGTGGTCGGCATCCTGCCGGACATCGCTTCCGGGCTCGGGGTCTCCGAGGTGACGGTCGGCAATCTGGTGGCCATCTTCGCATTCGTCTATGCGCCATGCACGCCGCTTGGCTCGGCGCTGAGCGCACGCTTCCCACGCTTCGCCACCTATCTGACGCTGATGGGCGTGTTCCTGCTGGGCAACATCCTGTGCGCCTTCGCCCCCAACTATCCGGTGCTTCTGGTGGCGCGTCTGCTCATCGCGTCTGTCTCCGGCACGCTGGTGGCCATCGCAATGACGTTCGCGCCGGATGTGACGCAGGACAAATACCGTACCAAGTTCATCGCGTGGGTGTTTTCGGGCTTTTCCATCGCCTCCGTCGTGGGCGTGCCCATCGGCACGTCGATCGCCAACGTCTTCGGCTGGCGCTGGACCTTCCACATGATCAACGTGCTGACCGTGATACTGCTCATCGCCATGTTCATTGTGCTGCCGCGTAACAGCCACATCGTCAGAGTCGGCTTCCTCTCCCAGTTCCGCCTGTTCTTCGATCGGCGCATCCATCTGGGCGTGTTGGCCGTGGTGTTCGGTGCTGCGGCCAGTTACGTGTTCTACACCTATCTGACGCCAATCATGCGCGACGAGATCCACCTGCCGGAACGCTATGTCAGCCTCGGACTGGTGGTGTATGGCGTGGCCTGTCTCATCAGCAACCTGACCGCCGGCAAGCTCGCCGAGCGCGGTAGGGGAGTGGAGCCGCTCTACCATCTGCGCTGGGTGTTCCTCGTCCACGCCGTGCTGCTCGCCTCGCTGGCCGCAGCCCACTGGATTCCCGTCTACGGCGCGGTCCTGCTGGTGGCGCTTGGTCTGCTCATGTACCAGTTCAACGCATCGTCGCAGGTGCTGTACATGGACGTGGCCGCCCAATCCCATCCGGGGTCGATGAACCTCGCCTCGTCGCTCAACTCGATGTCCTTCAACATCGGCATCGCCATCGGTTCCGCGGTGGGCGGCGTGGCCAACGACGCCCTTGGCCTGACTTGGCTCGGACCGGTCGGCGCCGTCTTCGCCCTGCTCGCCATGGCGGTGACCATGGCACTGCGCCCGTATGTCGGGCAGCGTCCTGAGCGGTGAGTCGGATGGCGCGGATGATGCGGCGCGTCCTCGTCAGGTGCGCGGCGAGCCGAACCAGCCGGAGTAGATGAGATCGAAATTGCGGTTGCCGTAGCTGGAGCAGGCGTCGCCCGTGCCGTTGCCGGCGGCCAGCGCGGCCACGTTCGGCTGGTAGGGCGTATAGATGTAGAGCAACGCCGTGGCCTTGTTCTCGATATACACCTCGCTGCCGCCACACGCCTGGTTCGGATGGTACCGGATGTAGTTGAGACTGTTCGCCCGGTAGCCGTACCGGTCCTCGTTCGCCAGATAGTAGCGGTAACGTTTCGCCGCGCCATACACCTGTCTGGCGAACCCGTCATACGCCGGATCGCAGTCGGCGGTGTCCGGGCAGTTGAGGCCCATCGCCGAACGGAGCTGGAACGCGTCCGGATCGACGGCGGTCACCAGATGCTGCTCCTTCTGCAGCACGGTGAGCAGCACCTTCTGACTGACGCCGCAGGCCGCGCCGGCACGGGCGATGATGGCCGCCGCCGACTGTCCGCGCGCGCCGGCGAAGTCCTCGCACAGGCCTTCACCCGATTCGCTTGCGGTATCGAACGTCATGGTGGCAAGGGAGCCGCCTTGGGCGTCAAGAAACGATTGCACCTCGGCCTCGCTCATCGCGGAACCGTTGAAGAACTGGCCGTCCGAAATGATGTTGCCGGGGTTGAACCCATAGGTCTTCGCCATCTCCAGCTGGGCCTTCTCGGCGGCGATGACCGCGCCGCGCCAACGTACGAAACGCACCGCCGCGATGACGAGCGCGACGACGGCGATGACCGTCACCGCGGGGATGAGCACCATCCTCAGTCGCGTGCGCCAGTTCGCGCGGCGCCACGCACGGGCCAGCGGACCGGCTTTACGGCGGCGACGCGATGATTTCGGTCGTGAAGTTTGTCGCCGTTTCCGCACGGTTCCGGCGTTCCCGGTACGGGTCGCGCGGGCCTTGCCTTGCCGGGAGGCCGCCGTTGACTGCTTCCGCTTTCCGGCGGACGACGAGCCGGTACCGCCTCCATGCCCGCGTCCGCTCACGCCAGCGCTTTCCTGATGCGGTTGAGCGAGACCGGCCCCTTGGTGCCGATCTCCTGCGCCCAGAGACTCACATAGAACTCCTCGAGCATCCAGCGTGCCTGCTCTGCCTGACGCATCAGCGCCTCATGACGCGGCCCCGCCGGTTCGCCCTTGGCGTGGGTGAGGGCCTTGTCTACGAGCTGCTTGGCCTCGTCAGCCTGCCATGCCCATTTCACATCGCGGTTCTTGTCCATCTTCGCCTTGGACAGTCGGCTCAGGTCGGCCTTGAGATACCGTCCGATCGACGTGAGCTCGTCCGGGGGAGTACGCCCGATGAATCCGGGATAGACCAGCGTGGCGATATGCTCGCGAATCGACTGCAGCACCGACAGCATCGGCAGGTCGGCCTTGCCGGACGTGGCTTTGTCCACCTCGGCATAGGCCTTGAGGATGCCGATGACGTCGCGCGCCACCTGATAGACAGTGTCCTCGTAGACCTCGCGCACGTCCAGCACGGCGTTGGCCAACGCCTCGTCGCTGCCGAGCGAGTCCACCTTCGGCAACAGCCGCTTGACGGCGGCCAGCTGAAGGTCCTCGACCAGGTCCTTGGTGGACTTGTACGGGGCGGATGCCAGCATCAGCGCCTCGGCGCCCAGCCAGCGCGAGGAGATGCGTTCGGCCGGCAGCCTCAACGCATCCAACGCGCCACGCCAGAGCATCGTGGCCCGCGACTCCGTGGTGGCGCCGGCCTTGTGCAGCAGATTCGCCTGTTGCACAAGCTTGCCCTGCGCGCCGGCCTGATCGGCCTGCCTGCGCACCATCTGCCGTGCCGAGGCCTCGGCCTGCTCGGCGAACCGGCGCTGTAGCGCCTTGAGGTCCTTGGACGTGCCCAACACCTTGATGGCGCCGCGGTCATGACGCCGTCCGCGCTGGTTGCGCCCGCCGGGCAGCTGCTGTTCCACCGAGAAGGTGACCTTGAGATACGGCGACAGACGTTCGATGAGCTCCGGGCCCAGCACTTCGGGATGAATCTGCGCCCCCACGGTGGCGATGGCGGCCTTGGTGAACACATGGGCGAGATCGGGCCATCCGGTGGCGTCGCCGTTCTCGTCCGCCGGCGGCAGGTTCGGCCGCTGACGATCGCCGGAGCCGGGCAGGTCGGGGTAATGCTCGTCGATCCAATCGCGGATTGCGCGCGCGGCGTCCGGGGCGGGCACGAACTGGACGCGCAACTGCTTCGGTAGCGCCTTGATCATCGCCAGAATCAGCTCGTCCAGCAGACCCGGCACATTCCATGTGAACTGCTCGGCGCTGATGCGCGACAGCGCCTTCAGCGGCACATGCACGGTCACGCCGTCGGCCGGATCGGCCGGGTCGTACACGTAGCTCAGCCTCAGGTCTATGGGCTGGCCGTCCGAGCCCATCGTATGCCAGTGGTCCGGGTAGTCGTCCAGACTCACCGCATCGCTGGAGGCCAGACGCTCCACCTTCGACGGGTCGAACGTGAGCAGGTCCGGATGCGCCTCATGCTCGCCCTTCCACCATTTGGCCAGATCGGCCACGGACGTGACGTCGGACGGGATCACGGCATTGTAGAAGTCGAACAGATCCTCGTCGGACACGGTGTCCGCAAGCTGTCGGGTGCGGCTCGCGTCGTCGGCGGCGTCCTCGAGGATATCCCGGTTGGCGCCGACGAAGTCGTCATAGCTGAACCGTTGCTGGATATCGCCCTCGACCAGACCCTGGCGGATGAGGAAATCACGCGCCTCGAGCGGGTTGATGCGCCCCCACTGCACGGTACGGTCCTGCACGATCGGCAGACCGTAGAGCAGCACGCGGGCCGTGGCCACGGCCGAGCCGCGCGAGCCGGACCAGTGCGGCTCGGCGTATGTGGTGCGCGTGAGCTGGCCGGCCAGCGGTTCGGCCCACGCCGGATCGATGGCCGCCGAATACCGGGCCCACAGGCGGGAGGTCTCCACGAGCTCCGTGCTCATCACCCACGAGGGCGTCTTCTTGGCCACGGCCGAGGCCGGGAACAACGCGAAATGCGTGCCGCGCGCACCCTGATACTCGTTCTTCGACTGCTTCTGGGCTCGCTTCAGGGCGCGGGCGCGTGCCGCACCGGACAGGCCGGCGAAATCGGAGGCCTTGGGTTCGCGCACCACCTGCATGCCCATCATCGACAGCAGGCCCGCGAGCATCGACTTGTGGATGCCGTCCGCATCCCATGCGCAGCACAGCGAATGCGCCGCCTGCTGGTTCAACGGTAGCTGACGCACCTCCAGACCCGGACGGGTGGATGGCAGCGGGTCGCCCACGTTGAACTTGAGCTCCTTGCACATTTGGCGCAGTTGGGAGACCAGATCCTTCCACTGGCGCATCCTGAGCCAGCTGAAATACTCGGTCTTGCAGATGCGCCTGAGCGCGGTGTTGCTCGGATCGCCGTCGGCCTGGAACACGCGGTCCCAGATGTTGAGCGCGGTCAGGTAGTCGCTGGTCTCGTCCGCATAGCGGTTGTGGATGCGATCGGCCTCGTCGCGCTTGTCGTCGGGACGTTCGCGCGGGTCCTGCAGGCTCAGGAAGGAGACCACGACCAGCACGGCCGCCAGCGTGTTGGGGGAGGCGGTGCGCGCCGCCTCGACCACCATGCGTCCCAGACGCACGTCGATCGGGATGCGCGCCAGCTGCCGTCCGATATGGGTGAGCGTCACCTCGCCGCGTTTGCGGCCGATGGCCTTGAGCTCGGTGAGCTCGTTGAAGCCGTCCGAGACGGCCTTCATGTCCGGCGGGTCGATGAAACCGAAGTCGGTGACGTCCTCGGCGGTGCGGGCCACGCCCACCGACAGCATGTGGAGGACCACCGCGCCCAGCGAGGTCCTCAGGATTTCCGGCTCGGTGAAGCGCGGACGGGTCTCGTAGTCCTCACGCGAATACAGGCGGATCGCGATGCCGTCGGCCACACGGCCGCATCGGCCGGACCTCTGGTCGGCGCTGGCCTGGCTGATTGGCTCGATGGGAAGCCTCTGGACCTTCGCGGTCTTCGAATAGCGGGAGATGCGGGCGGTGCCCGGGTCGACCACATATCGGATGCCCGGCACGGTCAGCGACGTCTCGGCCACGTTCGTGGCGATGACGATGCGCTGGTGCACATGCGACTCGAACACCTTGTGCTGGTCCGCGGCGGACAGTCGCGCGAACAGCGGCATGATCTCGATGGCGTCCGGCCGGCGCATGTCCTCCGCCCGCGGACCGTAATGGTGGCGCAGCGCAGCCTCGAACTCGTGGATGTCGCGCTCGCCGGAGGCGAAGACCAGAATGTCGCGCGGGCCGCGCTCGTGCGAGGAGTGGATGACGAGTTCGGCGCAGGCGCGGGCCACGGCGGTGGGCATGTCCGTGATGCCGTCGTCGGCGTAATCGGCGTTGTCCCGGCCACGACGCGGCCGGTCGGTGTCCGATTCGGCGATGGCGTTGGCCAGCTCCTCGTAGTCGGCGTCGCCGGGCCGGGCGCCCACGGCGAACCCCGGCACCTCGCGCATGAGCGCCGGTGCGGTGCCCAGCGGCTCGTACACCACTTGGACGGGGAACGTGCGGCCGGACACCTCGATCACCGGCACCTTCTCGTGCAGCGCGTGCTCGAAATGCTCCTTGAACTTCACCGAATCGATGGTCGCGGAGGTGATGACGAGCTTCAGATCGCGGCGCTTGGGCAGCAGGGCCGTCAGATAACCGAGGAGGAAGTCGATGTTGAGGCTGCGCTCGTGGGCCTCGTCGATGATGATCGTGTCGTATTTGGACAGCGTGGGGTCGCGCTGGATCTGGGCCAGCAGGATGCCGTCGGTGACCACCCTCAGGCGGGTATTCGGCGAGCTTTCGTCGGTGAACCGCACCTGATAGCCCACCTCGTCGCCGAGGCGCACGCCCATTTCGGCGGCGATGCGTTCGGCCACCGTGCGGGCCGCGATGCGCCTCGGCTGGGTGTGCACAATCTGACGGCCGTGCGTGCCGCGGCCGAGCTCGAGCAGGATCTTCGGCAGCTGCGTGGTCTTTCCGGAGCCGGTCTGGCCCGAAACGATGACCACCTGCGAGTGTTGTACCGCGTCGGCTATCTCATGGCGCGCGGCGGAAACCGGAAGTTCAGAGGGATACTCAAATTTCATGACGGATTTCTATGATACGGAAGCCCTTGGAGCTCGCGTATTTGCCCACCGTGAAGTCGTCGCCCAACGCCTCGTCCAACCAGGGGATCAGTGAATCGGAGCCGAGATTGCGTTGCACCACGAGATACGCCGCTCCGCCCTTCCTGAGCCTCGGCAGCCAGGTCATGAGCAGCGTGTGCAGCGCCTCCTTGCCGATGCGGATGGGCGGGTTCGACCAGATCGTGTCGAAGGTGAGATCCCCGGGCATCGTGGAGGCGAAGGCCGGCTGCGCGTCGTCTGGCAGGGGCGCGCCGGATTCGTCCGTTAGCGCCGTGCGGATATTGGCGCGGCCGTTGGCCTGGGCGTTCGCATGGGTCAGGTCGAGCGCCCGCTCGTTGACGTCCACGGCCCACACCGTGGCCTCCGGCGACTCGAAGGACAGGGCCAGGGCCACGGGCCCCCATCCGCATCCCAGATCCAGGAACTCGCCCGTCAGCGGCGGCTCCGGGGCTTGCCTGAGCAGTACGGATGTGCCCAGATCCACGCGGTTGGCGGAGAACACGCCGTTCGAGACCTGCACATCCGCCTCATGGCCGCGCAGCGTCACATGCATCGTGCGGCGGACGTCCTTGGACGAGGGGTCGGCGGAGAAATACTGTTCTGCCATGTCTGCTCCTATTCCGCGGGGTTCGCCGCGTGTGGTTCGTCGTTTCCTGCATGCCTGCGCCGGCATGTCACCTCACCTGATGATAATAAAGTGCCATAGATGAATCGTGAACCTTCGACCCGACCGAGGCGCCCTTGACCGACCGCAACCAGCGTAATCAGTACACCGACATCAATCCCACCGAACCCGACGCCGCGTTGTCCGGCGTATTGGCCGATCAGTCCGAGGTGCTGCTCGATGACGGGCGGCGCGCCGACGGCTGGCATGAGGATGCCAATCAGGAATGGGAGGAGCGCGAGGCCCGTAACGAGCTCAAGCATGTGGCGGGCCTCGGCGAGCTCCAGGACGTCACCGAGGTCGAATACCGCAAGGTGCGCCTCGAACGCGTGGTGCTGGTGGGGGTGTGGTCCTCGGCCGAGACGACGCAGGCCAAGGCGGAGGAGTCTCTCAGGGAGCTTGCGGCGCTCGCCGAAACCGCCGGCGCCGTGGTGTGCGACGGCTTGCTGCAGCATCGCCTCAAGCCGGATGCGGCCACCTACGTGGGTTCCGGCAAGGCGCGCGAGATCGCGGACATCGTGGCGCGGGAGGAGGCCGACACCATCATCGTGGACGACGATCTGGCACCTTCGCAGCGCCGTGCCTTGGAGGACACGGCCAAGGTGAAGGTGGTGGACCGCACCGCCGTGATCCTCGACATCTTCGCCCAGCATGCCACCTCGCGCGAGGGCAAGGCTCAGGTGGAGCTCGCGCAGCTCGAATACATGCTGCCCCGTCTGCGCGGTTGGGGTGGGTCGCTGTCCCGTCAGGCAGGCGGACGCGCGGCCGGCGCGGATGCGGGCATCGGCTCCCGTGGCCCCGGTGAGACCAAGATCGAGATGGATCGTCGCGTGATCCGCACGCGCATCGCCCGTCTGCGCCGGCAGATCCGTGAGATGGCCCCCGCTCGCGAGATCAAACGTGGTTCGCGCCGTAGGTTCGGCCTTCCCACGGTCGCGGTGGTGGGGTATACGAACGCGGGCAAATCGTCGCTGACCAACCGGCTGACCGGTTCGCGAGAGCTGGTCGAGAACGCGCTGTTCGCCACGCTGGACACGGCCGTGCGGCGAGCCAGGACGCGCGACGGGCGCCTCTACGCCTATGTCGATACGGTCGGTTTCGTGCGGCGCCTGCCCACCCAGTTGATCGAGGCGTTCAAGTCCACGCTGGAGGAGGTGGCCGAGGCGGACGTGATTCTGCATGTGGTGGACGGGTCGCATCCCGATCCCTTCTCGCAGATCAGCGCCGTCAACGATGTGCTTGCGGACATCGAGGGAACCGCCTCGATTCCACGCGTGCTGGTCTTCAACAAGGCCGATCAGGTGGACCGGGCCACACGTGAGCGACTGGCCTCGCTGGAGCCCGAGGCCCATATCGTCTCCGCGTTCAGCGGTGAGGGGTTGGACGGGCTGCGCGACGCCGTGGAGTCGCTGCTGCCGGTGCCGCATGTGCACGTCAACGCGCTGCTGCCGTACACGGCCGGCTCGCTGCTGTCCCGCGTGCGCGAATACGGCATGGTGACCAAGGTGGAGTACCGTGACGACGGCGTGATGCTCGAGGCCGACGTCGATTCGCATCTGGCGGCGCAGGTGGTCGAGCGGTCCATCGGATAGCGGTCGGCGGCGATGAGACGGCCGGAGACGGTTGATCGGTGGCGGTTGGTCGGTAGGGGTTGGTCGATGGGGCGCATACGATCCCGGTTGCGGGAGTCACGCGATTGTCTGCGGTCGTCGGAGCATTGGAGGAACATTCGGTGTGAACGTTTCCTCTGCGGGCAGGCCTGTTGCGGGGGTGGAAAGTGAGGTAAATCACACTTTATGTGTGAGCGCTAACAATCCTTATGGAATATGGGTTTTGGGCATAAAAAGCGGTCTATCCGGCATGTGGAAACGTCTCGCTGGGCTTATAAAGTGAAGTCGTAATCGATCAGGCCTGCCACTTATGCAGACCGCCTTTGAAGAGAGGTTTACCTATCATGGCGGAAACTACCGTTAAGCCCACGAAGCTTGCTATTATCGGTGCCGGTGCCGTTGGTTCCACCCTTGCTTTCGCTGCCGCCCAGCGTGGCATCGCCCGCGAGATCGTGCTCGAGGACATCGCCAAGGAGCGCGTGGAGGCCGAGGTGCTTGATATGCAGCACGGCTCCAGCTTCTACCCGACCGTTTCCATCGACGGCTCCGACGATCCCGAGATCTGCCGCGACGCCGACATGATCGTCATCACCGCCGGCCCGCGTCAGAAGCCGGGTCAGTCCCGTCTGGAGCTCGTCGGCGCCACGGTGAAGATCCTGCAGGCCATCATTCCAGGCCTCGTCAAGGTTGCTCCGAACGCCATCTACATGCTGATCACCAACCCGGTTGATATCGCCACCCACGTTGCCCAGAAGATCTCCGGCCTGCCCGAGAACCAGGTCTTCGGCTCCGGCACCAACCTCGACTCCGCCCGTCTGCGCTTCCTGATCGCGCAGCAGACCGGCGTCAACGTCAAGAACGTTCACGCCTACATCGCCGGCGAGCACGGTGATTCCGAGGTCCCGCTGTGGGCTTCCGCCACCATCGGTGGCGTTCCGATGTGCGACTGGACCCCGCTGCCGGGCCACGAGCCGCTGGATGCCGCCAAGCGCGAGGAAATCCACCAGGAAGTCAAGAACGCCGCCTACAAGATCATTAACGGTAAGGGCGCCACCAACTACGCCATCGGCATGTCCGGCGTGGACATCGTCGAGGCCGTCCTGCACGACACCAACCGCATCCTGCCGGTGTCCTCCATGCTCAAGGACTTCCACGGCATCTCCGACATCTGCATGTCCGTGCCGACCCTGCTCAACCGTACCGGCGTCAACACCGCCATCAACACCCCGGTCTCCGACAAGGAGCTCGCCGCTCTGAAGCGCTCCGCCGAGACGCTGAAGGAAACCGCCGCCAAGTTCGGCTTCTGATGAAGCCGTCGTCACGCATGGCGTTGACTGCGTGACGGTTCGTTCCTCATTGATGGTGAGGGCCTCGATTTCGATGATCGACGCCCTCACCATTTTTGTTAAGTCCTGTTCAATCGACTGGTGCAGACGAGGCGAGTCTGGTGAGTTGGCTTCCCTGAGGGGCCAACTCACCCAGAACTTACGCTGATGAATCCAAGTCAATTCTGGTGTAACAGAGCCTTGTTATACAGGCGACGAGGCCGTCACCACTGGCGGACGATATGACCTGCGTCGTGACCGTTCGTGGTGCGCATGAGCCGTCGTCGTGCGCGTTCAGCGGATGCGTTTGGCGGATGTGCCCGGTTGGATGTGTTCAGCGGATGTGCTCAGTGGGCGTGTTCGGCGGCAGTGGGCTGATGCATCTCGGCGTCGGAAGGGGAACGATACCCTTCCGGTTCGAGTTGGAAGGTGGTGTGGGGCACCGAGACGGGGAAGTGTTCGCGCAGGCAGTCCTGGAGCTGTTCGAGAATTGTCGAAGCCTGTTCCATGGTCAGACCCTTGTCCACGACGATATGCGCCATGAGAATCGGCATGCCGGTGGACACCGTGCTGGCATGCAGGTCATGCACCGCGACCACATGGGGCACGCTTTCGAGATGAGCCCGCACGGCGTCCAGATCAAGACCTTTCGGTGTCTCCTCAAGCAGCACACGAACCGCGTTGTGCAGCAGCTTGATGGCGCGGGGAATCATCAGCAATGCAATGACCGCGCCGGCGACCGCATCGAATCCACTCCACCCGGTGGACAGCATCACCAGAGCCGAGGTCACCACCGCAACCGAGCCGAGCGCGTCGTTCATGACCTCCAAAAACGCCGCCTTCATATTCATGTTGTCCTCGCGCTGCGAGGCAAGGATGAAGATTGAGATGACGTTCGCCGCAAGTCCTAGTATGCCGACGAACAGCAGCAGGTTCACGTCCTCGACGTCGTTCGCGGACCCGCCGAACAGACGCATGCCGGCTTCGACCAAGGCGTAGATGCCGACAATCATCAGTACGAGCGCCCCTACCGCCGCGGTCAGCACCTCAAGTCGCGCCCAGCCCCAGGTTCGTGTGTTGCTTGGCTTGCGGCGCATGAGTATGGCGGTAATCGTCGAGGCGATCAGCACCGACATGTCGGTGAGCATGTGACCGGCATCGACCAGCAGCGCCAGAGATCCGGTGAGGAAGGACGCCGCCACTTCGACCAGAAACACCGTTCCCGTCACCGATAACGTGGCCATGAGCCTGCGCTGATGGGCGCGCGGGTCGTTGGCTGCTGCTGGGGTTGCATGGGTATGGGACATCGTGTATTGCGATCCTTTCCGGTTTTCAGTTGAAACCGCTTCTCAATACCATTCGCGGTATGGTCCGGATACGACGAAACCCCGGCTTGCGGCCGGGGTTTCCGTTCTTTCGGCACTATAGCACGAGATGACGTTCGCGTGCTGCTCGTGTGACCTAGTGCATTACAGTTTACGCAGCGAGTTACAGTTTGCGCAGCACGGTGACGACCTTGCCCATGATGGTGGCGTGCGTGCCGTCGATTGGGGAATACGCCGGGTTGTGCGGCATCAGCCAGACATGGCCGTTGTCTTTGCGGAACGTCTTGACGGTGGCCTCGTCATCCAGCAGGGCGGCGACGATGTCGCCGTTGACCGCGGACTGCTGTTCGCGCACCACCACATAATCACCGTCGCAGATGGCGGCGTCGACCATGGAATCGCCATGGACCTCCAGCATGAACAGTTTGCCGGTGCCGGTCAGCCGCTCCGGCAAACGCATGACATCCTCCACATGCTGTTCGGCGGTGATGGGCACTCCGGCGGCGATGCGGCCCACCAGTGGTATGTCCTGCGACTGGGTGATGGATGCACTGGGGAACTGGTATATCGCAGCGGTGATTTCATCGTCCTGTTCGCGTGAATCCGCCGTTGTGCCTGCACTGCGTGGCGGCGTGACGGCGGCATCGCCGACGACCACCTCGATGGCGCGGCCCTTATTGGCGTTCATGCGAATGAACCCCTTCTCCTCCAGTGCCTGAAGCTGATGCTTGACCGAGGAGGGGCTCTTGAGCCCAGCCGCTTCGCCGATCTCCCGGAATGACGGCGCGAACCCCTGTTCTGCGATATGCGTGCGGATCGCATCCAACACCTTGCGTTGGCGGTCGGTCAACGACGATTCGTCCGGCTGCTTGGGGGAGAAGGGGATGGTGCTCACGTCTGGTTCCTTTCACTCTGTATCCAGCATACCGGCTTGTTCACAAAAATCAAACATCTGTTCGAGTGTCGTGGTTGACGATTTCGAACACATGTGCCACTATAAGAACAGATGTTCGATAGAACGTTCGTTCGAGAAGGGGCTGATATGACCAATTCGGTAGTCGCTGGCGGTGCCGTTGGATTGCATGTGGATGAGAAGCGCCCATCGCGGCGTGTGCATGGGTTGTCACGAGGCGTGCACGAGCTGTCACAGAGGACGCATAGACCGTCGCGAGGTGGTCGAGGAATCGCGGTGCTGCTGGCGTTTGTGTTGTCGTTGATCGGTGCCGGTATTGGAACCGCGCAGATGGCGCAATCGCAAGGTGGTCCCGTTGAGGTAACCAGCTACATCGTGAAGCCAGGGGATACCTTGTGGTCGTATGCGTCCCACATCACCCCACCCGGTGAGGATGTGTCCCAGACCGTGGATGAACTCATCAGTCTGAATCATCTTGATTCAGGCTCATTGCGTGTGGGGCAGCGAATCGTCGTACCGGTTGAGGAAGTCGTCGGTTGATGGATTATCGTCTGATGAGTTTGTCGCCTGTTGGGATCGTCCGATCAGCGGTGGCGGACGACTGTCGCAATCGTGGTGATGGCGGTTGCCGTGACGTAGGCCTTATCGCCGGCGGTGATGGCGAAACCGCCGTATATGATGCTTTTCCGCCCGGTCACGTTATTGTGGAGAGTATGCATTGTCCTTTTTGCCAAAATCCAGACACCAAGGTAATCGATACCCGTATCAGCGATGATGGTCATTCCATCCGTCGCCGTCGTGTATGCCCGGTGTGCAACAGACGATTCACCACCGTGGAGACGAGCATGCTGCTGGTCACCAAGCGATCCGGCGGTGTGGAACCGTTCAGCCGGGACAAGGTGATCACCGGCGTGCGCAAGGCATGTCAAGGCAGGCCCGTCAAGGAGGAGGACCTGAAGAAACTTGGGCAGAAGGTGGAGGAGGACCTGCGCTCCCGTGGCTTGGCCGAAGTGAGTTCGGATGAGGTCGGCAAGGCCATTCTCAAGCCATTGCGTGATTTGGATGAGGTGGCGTATCTGCGTTTCGCCAGTGTGTACCAGAACTTCTCGGGTCTGGAGGATTTTCAGAAGGCCATCGACGCGCTTCGCGAGTTGGCCAATTAAGTCGGCCAACTAATAAGTCGGCCAACTAAGGGTGTGGGCGGCGAGCCGCAGGAATCGCAGCTTGCCGCCCACACCCTTATCGAAATCATTCGACTAGCGAGATCATTCGGCGGCATCGCCCGAAGGCAACCCGTCAGCTGATGACGCGCATGCGGATGGTGCCCTCGATGTTGCGCAATGCGTCCAACGTGGTTTCGCTGGGCTGCTGCGCCACATCGGTGACCACATAGCCGAGCTCGCCTTCAGTCGCCAGGGACTGGAAGGAGATGTTGATGTTCTCCTCGCCGAGCACGCGGTTCACACGAGCCAGAACGCCGGGCAGATTGTCATGGAGGTGTGCGATGCGGCAGACGCCCTTGCATTCGCCCAGATTGATCTGCGGCAGATTCACGGACAGCGAGGTGGAACCCTTGAACCAGTAGTCCTCGAGGCGCTGCGACACGAAGTGGCCGATGGACTCCTGGGCCTCCAGGGTGGAGCCACCGATATGCGGGGTGAGAATCATGTTGTCCTCATCCGCCAGCGGGGTGATGAACGGGTCGCCGCTCTTCTTCGGCTCGACGGGGAACACGTCCACGGCGGCGCCGGAGAGATGGCCGGAGTCGAGATGACGCTTCAGAGCATCGAGATCCGCCACGAATCCGCGGGACAGATTGATGAAGATGGCGTCCTGCTTCATGTGGGCGAACTGGTCCTCGCCGAAGAAACCGGTGTTGGACTTGCGGCCGTCCACATGCAGCGTCACCACGTCGGATTGCTCCAGCAGCTCATTCAGTGTGTCGCAGCGCTGCGCGTTGCCCAGTGCCAGCTTCTCCTCGATGTCATAGAACACCACATGCATGCCCAGAGCCTCGGCCAGCACGGAAAGCTGGGAGCCGATGTTGCCATAGCCGATGATGCCGAGCGTCTTGCCGCGGACCTCGTGCGAGCCGGATGCGGACTTGTCCCAGACGCCGTGCTTGATGTGGTGGGTGTGGGCCGGCACGCGGCGAAGCAGGCAGATGATGTCGCAAATTACCAGTTCAACGACGGAACGCGTGTTGGAGTAGGGGGCGTTGAACACGGCGATGCCGCGCTTGCCGGCATGCGTGAGATCCACCTGATTGGTGCCGATGCAGAAGCATCCCACGGCGGTCAGGTTCGGCCGCGCGTCAAGCACGCGGGCCGTAACGCTGGTCTTCGAGCGGACGCCGACCAGATCGACGCCATCCAGCGCGTCGATGAGTTCGTCCTCACTCAACGCGCCCTTCATGGTCTCGACCTCGAACCCACTGTTGCGCAGCGAAGCGGCCGCATCGGGATGAATGTTTTCCAGTAACAATGCTTTGGGCATATTCCCACCTTAGATGTTCAGGGACTTCTCGTCCTCGTTTGTCCGAACTATAACCAGACGCTGGGTGGGCCTGGTCATGGCCACATACAGATCCGACGCCGCCACGGGCCGGCTTGGCGCATTGTCGGCGATGCGCCCGGGCTCGACCACCACCACGGCGTCGAACTCCAGACCCTTGACCGTTTCCGTGCCGCAGACACTCACCTGTTCGTCCCACTGGGGCTGATCGTGCAGCCGCTGGTATTCGGCGGGGTCGAGCAGGCTGGAGAGACGTCGGTCGACGGCGGCGCGCACCGGGGCGATTAGGTCGTCGGGGCAGATGATCGCGATGCGACCGGTGCCGTCGGACGATACGAACTGGTTGGCCAGTTGCACCGCCTGGTTGGCGACCATGGAGAGGAGCGCCTTGCCGTCGTCCACGACGTGACGGGCGACAGAATCGTGCACGCTGCGCACCGCGTTGACGGTAGAGATGTACAGTCCCTCGCCCTGGGCGAAGCCGGAGGCGAGCTCCGAAACCTCCTTGGGGTTGCGGTAGTTGATGGTCAGTTCGTTGAGATCCCAGTGCGAGGCTCCGAAGAGACGGTTCATGGTCTTGTCCCATCGGCGTGAACCGCCGAGGGCCGAGGTCTGCGCCACATCGCCCACGATGGTGAACGACCGTGAGGGGCAACGGCGGATGAGCATGCGCCAGTCCATGGCGGTCAGCTCCTGCGCCTCGTCGACCACAATGTGGCCGTACGTCCATTCGCGGTCCGCGGCGGCGCGCTGGGAGGTGAGTTCACTGTCGTCGCCGTTCATTTGGTCGAGCAGCATCTGGCTGGAGACGATGCCCTGACCGAGCCCGGTGGCGGCCAGCGTATCCTTCGCATACTGCTCCTCGGCGGCCCTGCGGGCGTCGGCGGCGGACTTCTTGGCCACCAGCTTGGGATCGGGGCCGAGCAGGTCCATGGCCTCGTCCAACAGGGGGATGTCGGATCGGGTCAGCGGCGAGCCCTTGGGGCGGGCCAGCGCGGCCACGTCCTCGTCCGAAAGCCAGCCGGCCAGCGACTTGAGCCGCTCCGGATGGGCGAACAGCTGGTCGATGAGCCAAGGGCCGGTCATCGGCAGCCAGCACAGGTTCAGGGTCTTACGCACCTGCTCGTTCATGCGCAGCAGCGACATCGTGCGGTTGAGCTCCGCTTGGTCCGGCGTGTAGTCGAGCTGCTCGGCATAGCGGGCCTGCATGTTCGACAGCATGGAGCGGATGAAGGTCTCGCGGGCCTTGTTGTGCGGCTGGCGGGTGCGCTTGGCATCGGCCTGCGCCTGCTCGATGTCGGCGGGGAGCATCGGCACCTGGATGCCGCTGATGGTCACTGTGGGCAGGTTGGAAGGCACGCGGACACGGGCGGCGATGGCGTTGGCCACCACCTGAGCCATGCGGCGGTCGCCCTTGAGCTTGGCGGCTTGCGGGGAGTCGAAGCCGGTGGCGGTGATTCCGGGGACCAGATCCCCGATGGTGCGCGAGACCACGCCGGTCTCGCCCAAGGAGGGCAGCACCTGATCGATGTAGTGCAGGAACGTGGAGCTCGGTCCCACCACCAGCACGCCGGAACGCTCCAGCGTGCGACGATGTGTGTACAGCAGATAGGCGGCGCGATGCAGTGCCACGGCGGTCTTGCCGGTGCCGGGGCCGCCCTGCACCACCACCGCGCGGTTCATGTCGGAGCGGATGATGCGGTCCTGCTCGGCCTGGATGGTAGCCACAATGTCCGTCATCTTGCCGGTGCGGCGCGAGCTCAGCGAGGCCAGCAGCGCGCCCTCTCCGGTCAGCGTGCCGGCGGAGGACGCCTTGCCTACCTGATCGGAGTGCACGTCGAGCACTTCGTCCTCGACGCCCACCACCTCGCGGAAGCTGAGGGTGATGTGGCGACGCATGACGATGTCGCCGTGGTTGGATGGCGTCGCCTCGTAGAACGGGCGGGCGGCCTCGGCGCGCCAGTCGGTCAGGATGGGCTCGTGGTCGGTGCTGGACAGGCCGATGCGGCCGATGTAGTGCCTTCTGCCGTCCTTGGCGTCGAGACGGCCGAACACCAAACGGTCCTCCACGCTGCGCAATTGGGTGAGACGGTTCTCGTACATGGTGGCGAAGGAATCCCGCTCGCTGCGTTGGGTGGGCGAACCATGGGAGCCCGCCGCCCGGACGGTGTCCAGACGCTGCCACATCTCGGCGCGCAGATCGTCCAACCGTCCGTAAGCCCGGTCCACCGCCTGTTGTTCCTCATGCAGTTGCGAGGCGTAGCTTGACATGCTTCTCTTCGATTCCAATCCGTGGGGTCAAAACTTCAAGGCATTCAAATTTACCGCAGACCCCATACGTCGGTCGGCGTTCGGGGGAGAGCGTGGGTGAAGTTCAGGTGAATTCCGGCCATGCTCAGCATGGTTGGTTCGCGGTTGGGCCGCAGTCGGTTCACGGTTGAGCCGCGGTCGGTTCGCGATCGGTCTGTGGTTGGTCTGTGATCGGCCCGTGGCCGGTCCGCGCTTGACCTGTGATTGGCTCGCCCTCCGACACGCTAATCCATGTGATTTACCCGAAAAGGTGAGCAAATCGTGCACGGGTGGGGAAAAATGGGGAAGTGTGGGGTAGAGTGGTGAGGCGTTGGGTGTCCCATACCCTTCAGGAGCGGCAAAGGAGGTGGAACCATGGTCGACGAGCGGCCGGCACAGGACGCCGAGTCCAAGGCCGAGGGTTCCGCGCTGTCCGACCTGATGGGAGGTCTGCCGCCGCTCCTGCTGGGCACCTACACCCCCAAGATCGACGCGAAGGGCCGTATGGCCCTGCCCGCCAAATTTCGCCCCCAACTGGGCCAGGGTCTGGTGATGGCCCGCGGTCAGGAGCGGTGCATCTATCTGCTGCCGTTCGATGAGTTCCGCCGCATCGCCGCGCAGATCCAGCGCACCTCGGTGGGCAACAAGGCGGCCCGCGAATACCTGCGTGTGTTCCTGTCCGGCGCCGTGGACCAGGAGCCGGACAAGCAGGGCCGTGTGCTGGTGCCGCAGATGCTGCGCGACTACGCCCATCTCGGCTCCGAAGTGGTGGTGATCGGCGTGGGCACGCGCGCCGAGCTGTGGAACAAGGATGCGTGGGAGTCCTATCTGGCCGAGAAGGAAGAGGGCTACGCCGATATTGCCGATGATGTGTTGCCGGAGGTTGAGTTCTGATGATTGATGTGACCGCCATACACCAGCCGGTGCTGCTGGCCGACTGCGTTGCGCTGATGGCGCCGGCGTTGGACCACGAGGGCGCCATCGCCGTGGACTGCACGCTGGGTCTCGCCGGCCACTCCACGGCGTTCCTCAAGGCTGCCCCCAAGGCACGGCTCATCGGCATCGACCGGGACGGCGAGGCGCTGGGCCTGGCCACCGAGCGCATGCGGCAGGAGGGTCTTGCCGATCGTTTCACCCCCGTGCACGCCGCCTTCGACCAGCTCGACGAGGTGCTTGCGGACAGGGGCATCGCGCGTGTGGATGCCGTATTCATGGATCTGGGCCTTTCCAGTCTGCAGATCGACGAGACGGACCGTGGTTTCTCGTATTCGCATGACGCCCCGTTGGATATGCGCATGGACGTGAGCCAGCCGCTCACCGCGGAACGCATCCTCGCCACCTATGACGCCCAGGAACTGACGCGCATATTCAAGGAGTACGGGGAGGAGCGTTTCTCCCGCCAGATCGCCCGCGAGATCGTGGCCCGCCGCGTCCGCGAGCCCTTCACCACCACCGCGCAGCTCAATGCGCTGGTCGACGAAGTGGTGCCCCAGGCGCACCGTCCGGCGGGCAATCCCGCCAAGCGCGTCTTCCAGGCGCTGCGCATCGAGGTCAATGGCGAACTGGACAAGCTCGCCTCCACGCTGCCGCAGGCCGCGAACCGCCTTGCCGTGGGCGGCCGTCTGGTGGTGGAGTCCTACCATTCCTTGGAAGACAAGACCGTCAAATCGTTCATGGCGCAAGGTCTCAGAATCGACGCCCCGGCCGATCTGCCCATCGTGCCGCCCGACGCGCAGCCGTTCTTCAAGGAACTGACCCGTGGCGCCGTCAAGGCGGATGAACAGGAGATCGCGTCCAACCCGAGGTCCGCGTCCGTACGTCTCCGGGCCGTGGAGCTCAGCCGCGAGATCCCCGATCGTTGGCGTGCCTGTTTTGTCGAGGACGCCGAGAACCCGAACCCGAGCAGGGGCCCCCATACGGACGACAAAGGCACTTCGCGCTCCGGCCGAAACGCACGCCATGACGGCCGCGACACCGGCCGCACGGCACGCGGCGACCGGGCGAACCGCCGGATCGGCCGCGCGGATCGCAACAACCATGACAACCGCGGCAGCCGCAACGACCGCGCAAGGAGGGACTGATGGCAGCAACCGCACGCAGCGTCCGGTCCAACGCAGCACCCTCATCCAACCGGCCAGAGTCCAAGCCGGCCACGTCGTCGCGCCCCGAACTGCGTCTGATTTCGAACCAGCGGACGCAGACGCAGGGCAACGTGGTCGGCCGGGTCATCGAATGGACCCGCACCCGCAGCGCGCCGCTCGTCCACGTCGTCATCGCCGTGGCCTTCCTGATGGGCACGCTGTTCGGCGCGCTCATGCTCCGCACCCAGATGGTGCAGAACTCGTTCGAGGCCGCGCAGATCGAGGCGCACATCAGCGTGCTGGAGCAGGACGTCGAGGACGATCAGGCCAAGCTCGACCAGCTCGTCGCCACCCTGCCGGACAAGGCCAGCGACATGGGCATGGTCCCGCAGCAAGGATCCGTGTCCATCGACCTCAACGGATACCAACCCAGCAGTTCCAGTACTACCGAAAGCGGGAAGTAAGTGAAGACCATCCAGCGCATCGTTCGGTTCGCCAAGGTGAAGACCTTCGCGTTCAAGTGCATCGCCGTGGGCGCGGCGCTCGCCCTGGTGGCCACGGCGTGCTTGGCGCAGCTCGCCTCCACCCAGCTCATCGGCGGGCGCCAGACCGCGCAGGCCGCCACTGCCAGCCGCACGCTCACCGTCACGCTTACGGCCAAGCGCGGCCGCATCCTCGACGCGAACGGCACCGTACTCGCCCAAAGCGTGGAACGGTACACCATCGTGGCCAATCCGGAGGCCGCCCAGGAATTCACGCCGATCACCTGCAACGACACCACCCGCGACTACTGCCATGAAATCGACGGCAAGCCCGTGGGCGCCACCGGCGCCGCGGCCGTGGGACGACTGCTGGCGAAGGCCCTTGACATGAACGCGATGGAACTGGGCGCCAAGATGTCCGGCACCGGCCAGTACGTGATCCTCAAGAAGGACGTCACCCCGCAGGTCAAGCGCAGCATCGAGGCGCTCAACCTTGGCGGCATCGTCTGGGGCGAGCTCAGCAGCGAACGCCTCTACGCGGACGGCGACGTCATGGGCGCCCTGCTCGGCGGCGTCAACGCCGAGGGCGTGGGCGTGGCCGGCATCGAGCAGATGGAGAACAAGGCGCTGACCGGCACCGACGGGCACCAGACCTACCAACGCGGCAACGGCGGCGAGGAGATCCCCGGCACGATGACCGAATCCGTGGCGGCCAAGGACGGCGAGGACGTGACCCTCACCATCGACCGCGACGTGCAGTGGTACGTCAAGAAGGTCCTCAAGGACGCCAAGTCCAAGTACGGCGCCACCTGGGCCATCGCCGTGGTGCAGGACGTCAGCAGCGGCGAGATCCTGGCGCTCGCCGACAGCGACGAGGTGAAGGCCGGCAGCGACGAGGCCAAGATGAGCGTCTCGCGAGCCGTCTCCGAGACGTTCGAGCCCGGTTCGGTGGGCAAGGTCATCTCCATGTCCGGCTACCTGCAGACCGGACTGCACAAGATGACCGACCAGCTCACGGTGCCCGACCACACCACCCAGAACGGCCAGACCTTCAAGGATTCTTTCGAACACGGCTCCGAGCGTTGGACGCTGGCGGGCATCCTGCAGAACTCCTCGAACGTGGGCATGGTGCTCGCCGGACTCAACTACACCGACGAGCAGCGCTACGAGTACCTCACCAAGTTCGGCATCGGCCAGTCCACCGGACTCGACCTGCCCGGCGAGTCGACCGGCGTGCTTACCAGCCCCTCCTCATGGGATCTGCGCACGCGTAACACGGTGCTGTTCGGCCAGGGCTACACCGTCAACGCCCTGCAGCTCAACAACGTGGTGGCCACCATCGCCAACAAGGGCGTCAAGCAGCAGCAGTCGATCATCAAATCGACCTCGTCCACGGCCGGCTCGTCCGACGCGACGGCCCAGGGCAAGGCCACGCGCGTGGTCGATGAGAAGGTCGCCGCCGACATGATGAACGGCATGGAATCCGTGGCCGAAGGCTACAGCAAGTTCGTCAAGGTCGACGGCTACCGCATGGCCGCCAAGTCCGGCACCGCCGAGGTGCAGGGCGCGGACGGCAAGCTCTCCTCGATCATCTCCGACTATTCGGTGGTGATTCCCGCCGACAACCCGCGCTATGCGGTCACCGTGGTGCTCAAGGACCCGAACGGCGTCTTCGGCGGTCTGACCGCCGGCCCGGTCTCCGCTCAGATCTGTGAGTTCCTTATGCAGAAATACGAGGTGCCTGTCTCATCCCCGCGTAAAGATGCTATTCCGGTCACGTGGTGATATAGGCGATCGCAGGAGGAAGGCGGAACGTCCATGAGTGCAGTGAGCGAATCCATCACCCAGCGGATGACCCTGGGTCTGCTCGCCCGACGGTATGGTCTCGAGATCGACCCCCCGTTCGCCGTCAACGTGACGATCACGTCGCTGAGCGACACGATCGACACCGTGATTCCCGGGTCCCTGTTCATCTGCGGGGCCGCGCAGGGCGCCGATCTGCCGCGTGCGGCCCAGTCCGGCGCCTATGCGGCGCTCGTGCCGTCGGCTCTGAAGGGGCAGTGCCCGGATGCGGGCATCCCGCTGCTCTACGGCGATCTCGACGACCGCATGATGGGCACGCTGGCGGCCGGATTCGCCGGTTCGCCCTCGAGCACGATGGCCGTGTTCGTGGTGGCCGGCGACGACGAGGACGTGATCGATGCCGACGCGCATCATCTCGCCGATTTCCTGCATATGCTCGGCAATCCGGTGGCCCTGGTCAGCGCATCCGGCTCCACGTCGATGACCCGCACCTTGAATCTCAGCTACCCGCTCGGCATCCTCGACATGCAGCGTGTGCTCGCCGTGTGCGCGGAGGACGGCGTGGCCGCGGTGATCATCGCCATGAATCCCTCGACCCTCAAGCCGCACGCCCTCGAATCCGTGAACGTGGACGTGCTCGGCGCCCAGCGTTCCGCATCCGGGCCCGATCTGGCCGAACTCCGGGACCGCTACGCGTTCGTGGCGGACGGCGATCTGGCGCTGACCCGCCCCACACGGGAATCGGACGATCTGGCCGCGGATTCGCCGGCGGCCTCCAGCATGTCGCGTCTGCGCCATATGTCGCTCGCCATCGCGATGGTGTTGGCGGCCGGGGTGCGCAGAAACAACGTGCGCAGCGCGTTGCGCGTGGCCAGCAACCTGACATGACGGGCCCGCCCCAAGGCCCAATGACTTACATCCATGGGATACCACGGAAGACAAAGGAGCAGATGACACTATGGTGCCGATGAGCGTGGAGGAGATCGCGCAGGCCGTTTCCGGCCGACTGGTGGAGGACGGGGCACCCGGGCGGCTCGGGGCGTCACCGGCTCCGGCCACCAACACCGTCAGCGACTCGCGCCAGGCCGGCGTGGGCTCGGTGTTCGTGGCGATCAGGGGAGAGCGGGTGGACGGCCATGACTTCGTGCCCGCCGTGGCGGCGCAGGGAGCCGTGACGGCGATCGTGGACCATGAGATCGCCGATGCCGGACTGCCGCAGATCGTCGTGGACGACACCGTGGCGGCCCTCGGCGAGCTGGCACGCCACAACATCGCCCGGCGACGCGAATTGCCCGGCGACTTCGACCTGATCGGCCTGACCGGTTCGGTGGGCAAGACCACCACCAAGGACCTGCTGTCGTCGCTGTTGGCCACGCTCGGCCCGACCGTGGCCCCCGTCGGCTCCTTCAACAACGAGATCGGTCTGCCGCTGACCGCGCTCAAGGTGGGGGCGGACACGCGCTTCTTCGTGGCGGAGATGGGTGCCAACCATGTGGGCGAAATCGCGCGGTTGACCCGCATCGCCCCGCCCGACACCGCCATCGTGCTCAAGGTCGGCGTCGCCCATCTCGGCGAATTCGGCTCGCGCGAACGCATCGCGCAGGCCAAGAGCGAAATCGTCCAGGGGCTCGTGCCGGGCGGTCTGGCGGTGCTCAACGCGGACGACGACCATGTGACGCCGATGGCCGAGATCGCGCCCGGCGACGTGCTCTGGTTCGGCGAGGGCCGCAGCCGCGACAACGAGGTGTTCGCCATGGACATCGCTGCCGACCATGCGGATCATGCCGAATTCACGCTTATCGCCGCCGACGGCGACCGTGTGGACGTCCATCTGGGCATCCCCGGCCTGCACAACGTGATGAACGCGCTGGCAGCCTCCGCCGTGGCCATGCACTACGGCATGACCCCGGAGGCCGTCGCCTCGACGCTCGCCGCGCAGCACGTCATCAGCCCCCATCGCATGGCGCTGAGCGAGGTGAGCCGCGAAGGGGCGTCTTTCACGCTCATCGACGACTCCTTCAACGCCAACCCGGACTCCATGAAGGCCGGTCTTGACGGCCTCAAGGCATGGCAGCCGGCGGACGGCGCGCACGCCCCGTTCCGCGTGGCCCTGCTGGGCGCGATGCTCGAGCTCGGCCCGGCCGAGACCGAACTGCACGCCTCGATCGGCGAATACGCGGCCGAACAGGGGCTTGACGCCATCATCGCCGTGGGATCGGCCACCGACGCGCATCTGGACGCACTGGCCGACGCGCTGGCCGGCGGTGCGAGCGGGGTCGACGAGGCCCGCGACGCGCACGCCCCGCTCGTGGAGCATGTGCACGACGTCGATGCGGCCGAACGGCTGGTGCTGGAACTGGCGGCGCATCATCCTGATACGGTGGTGCTGCTCAAGGGCTCGCACGTCTCCGGACTGAGCGCATTGGCCGAACGCTGGGCGAGGAACTGACCCGGCCGCACACAGGGACGGAACCGAAGAGACAAGGGAAGATTCACCGTGATTGCTCTGATCATTGGAATGCTGACGTCGCTGATCATCACACTGGTCGGCACGCCGATGCTGATCCGGCTGGTGCACCGCCTGCACTATGGCCAGTACATCCGCCAAGACGGACCGCAGTCACATCTGGTCAAGCGTGGCACCCCGACGCTCGGCGGCGTGGTCATCAACTTCGCCATCCTGCTCGGCTGGGGCGCCTCCGCACTCTACCGGTACCTGCGCTCGGGCGACGTGCCCTCGTGGTCCGCGGTGCTGGTGCTGTTCGCCATGTTTTCGATGGGCGTGCTCGGCTTCATCGACGACTTCGCCAAGGTGCGCAAGAAGCAGAACGAGGGCCTGACGGTGGGCGGCAAGTTCATCGGCCAGTTCATCTTCGCCACCATCTACGCGGTGCTGGCGCTCATCATCCCCACCAAATCGGGCCTGCCCAGCGCCCAGCCCGGCATGAGCTTCATCGAGAAGCCGTTCTTCAGCTTTGATTTCGCCGGACGCGCCGTGGCCATCATCCTCTTCGTCATCTGGGTGAACTTCCTGATGACCGCGTGGACCAACGCCGTGAACCTGACCGATGGCCTGGACGGCCTGGCCGCCGGCTCCTCGATGATCTCCTTCACCGGCTTCGGCATCATCGCCTTCTGGGAGAGCTACCACATCAAGGGCGGCGACCACGGCGGCTACTCCTACGCCGTGTCCGACCCGCTTGACCTGACCATCATCGCCGTGTGCGCGGCCGTGGCCTGCTTCGGTTTCCTGTGGTACAACTCGAACCCCGCGTCCATCTTCATGGGCGACACCGGCTCGCTCGCGCTGGGCGGCTTGTTCGCTGCACTGTCCATCGCCACGCACACCGAGTTCCTGGCCGTGATCATGGGCGGGCTGTATGTGATGGAGGCCCTGAGCGACGTGATTCAGGTGGGGTACTTCAAGATGACGCACAAGCGCGTGTTCAAGATGGCCCCCATCCACCATCATTTCGAACTGCTGGGATGGACCGAGACCAAGGTGGTGGTTCGGTTCTGGATGATCGAGCTGATCTTCGTGCTTATCGCGCTGACCATCTTCTACGGCGACTGGGTGACCAGATCCGGCCTGCTGTTCAGCTAGCGGAAAGGTAACGGAAACGTGGGCGGCCTATGCTCGCCCACGTCGGCATCCGGGCCGGGCGCCGCCTCATGCCGTACATGTCGGGCGCACGGTCGGCGTCGGCGGTCAGGGGCCGACGATCGGGAATCGCCTGCGGGCCTTTGACCAGACTTCTAGGGAGGAACAATGCAAATCGAAGACAAGACGGTGGTGGTCGCGGGACTGGGCGTATCCGGTACCTCGCTGGCCGAGGTGCTGCGCGAGCGCGGCGCCCATGTGATCGGTGTGGACGAGCGCAAGCCCGAGGCCGACCTCCATTCGTTCGATGACGTGGACTGGGACCGCGTGGACTATGTGATGTCCTCGCCCGTGTTCAATCCCCGCACGCCATTCATCCTCGAGGCCCAGCGCCGAGGCATCCCCGTGATGAGCGAGGTCGAATTCGCGTGGCGACTGCGCGTGGACAACGAACGCACAGGCAAGCCCGCGCCATGGATCGGCATCACCGGCACCAACGGCAAGACCTCGACCACCGAAATGACCTCCGAGATGCTCAAGGCCTGCGGCATGGACGCGCCCACCGCCGGCAACATCGCCTCCGGCGACATGTCCATGAGTCTGTCGCGCTGCGCCGTCAACCCGAAGCATGACGTGCTGTGCGTGGAGCTGAGCTCCTTCCAGCTGCACTTCACCGATTCGCTCGAGCTGGAATGCGCCGCGATCACCAACATCGCCGACGACCATCTGGACTGGCACGGCGGCCGCGAGAACTACGCGGCGGACAAGTCCAAGGTGTTCCGGGGCGCCAAACGCGCCATCGTCTACAACGCGCAGGACGCCAAGGTGAGCGCCCTGGCCGAGGCCGCGCACACCGTCGAGGGATGCCGCAGGATCGGATTCACCCTTGAGGAGCCCAAGGCCGGGCAGATCGGCATCAAGGACGGCTGGATTGTGGACATGAGTGGCGTGGCCGGCGCGAGCGCGGGGGAGGAGACCCGCATCGCCCCCATCACCGACTTCACGCATCTCATGGAGCCCGACGGCACCCTGTACCCGCATCTCGTGGCCGATGCGCTGACCGCGCTCGCCCTTGTGCTGGGCTTCGGCGCGGACCTCGACACCGCGCTCGGGGCGTTGAAGGCGTTCAAGCCGGGTGGCCATCGCATCGAGACGGTCGCCGAGGCCAAGCTGGCCGACGGCGTGGTGCGCTTCGTGGACGATTCCAAGGCCACCAACGGCCATGCGGCCCACGCGTCGCTCTCCAGCTTCCCCGCGAAATCCGTGGTGTGGATCGCCGGCGGTCTGGCCAAGGGCAGCCGCTTCGAGGATCTGGTCAGGGACCAGGCCCACACCATCAAGGCCGCGGTCATCATCGGTAAGGATCAGCAGCCGATGATCGACGCCTTCGCCAGCGAAGCGCCCGACATCCCGGTCACCGTCATCGATCCGGCCGACAACGACACCGTCATGGACCGCGCGGTCGAAGCCTGCGGCTCGTATGCCACCGGTGATGACGTGGTGCTGATGGCCCCGGCATGCGCATCCATGGACCAGTTCAAGTCCTATGCGGACCGTGGCAACCGGTTCGCGGCGGCGGCCCGCACTTGGAGCGAGGTGCATGGCCTCCACTGATTCCCGTTCCCGCGCGCGCAACATGCGCCGAGCCGCAGGAGAGCCGGCCCTGGTCATCAACGACTACACCGGCTGGCGCAGTCTGCTCAATCCGTTGTGGTGTTACCACGGCTTCCGCATGGCCGTGGTGGGTC
Source organism: Bifidobacterium sp. UTBIF-78 (assembly GCF_006408945.1). Lineage (NCBI taxonomy): Bacteria > Bacillati > Actinomycetota > Actinomycetes > Bifidobacteriales > Bifidobacteriaceae > Bifidobacterium > Bifidobacterium sp. UTBIF-78. The sequence goes on along the minus strand of NZ_JFAO01000032.1, from coordinate 6,891 downwards.
TGACCGTGTTCGGCCTGATCATGGTCTTCTCCAGTTCCACGGTCACGATGACCTCGCAGGGCAAATCACCGTTCGTCCAGCTCATCAGTCAGGGCGGCTTCTGCGTGATCGGCCTGATGCTGGGGTTCGCGGCCATGATGATGCCGGTACGGTTCTGGAGGACGACGGGCATGGGATTCGTGGTCGCCGCCCTGATCATGCAGGCGCTGACCTTCACACCCCTCGGCCTTGACGTCTACGGCAACAAAGGCTGGCTCAATCTGGGCTTCACCACCATCCAGCCGGCGGAATTCATGAAATTCGCGATGTGCGTCTGGCTGCCCGCCTCGCTGCACGCCTGCAGCAGGCTATACCGCAAGGAGGGCATCAAGGCGTACCGGTTCCCGATGCTGGTGTACGGGCTCGGCCTGCTGCTCGTGATCGGCGGCAAGGACCTCGGCACCGCGATGATCCTCATCTTCATCGGTGGCGTGGCGTTTCTGGTCGCGGGATTCCCCGGCAAGTGGATGGCGGTCGGTGCGGGAGTCGCCGTGGCGCTGGTCATCGTGCTGGCGGTGACCAGCCCGAACCGTATGCGACGCATCCTCGCCACGTACGGCGATTGCTCCGCCGCCGACGCACAGACCGTGTGCTATCAGTCCATGCATGCCAAATACGCCATCGCCTCCGGTGGTCTTCTCGGTCTGGGCATCGGCAACTCGCGCGAGAAATGGAACTATCTGCCTGCGGCCCACAACGACTTCATCTTCGCCATCATCGGCGAGGAGACCGGATTCGTGGGATCGGCCATCGTCATCCTGTTCTTCGTGATTCTCGGCTGGTGCATGATCGCCATCGCCCTGCAGGTGCCGGACCGGTACGTATCCATGACGCTCATGTGCGTGACCATCTGGCTCGTCGGCCAGGCGCTGGTCAACATCGGCGTGGTGGTCGGCGTGTTCCCCGTGCTTGGCGTGCCCATGCCGTTCGTCTCGGCCGGCGGCTCGTCGATGATCATGTGCCTGTCCGCGGCCGGACTGGTTGTGGGGCTTATGCGCTCGCAGCCGCAGATCAAACAGGCCAGACAGACCGCGTAGAGTACACTCGGTAACCATGACTGAAGGCACATTGGAAGGCGCATATCATATCGTGTTGGCCGGCGGCGGCACCGCAGGCCATGTCAACCCGTTGCTCGCCGTGGCTGGTGCCATCCGCGAGCTCGAACCCACCGCACAGGTGAGCGTGATCGGCACCGCCGTCGGATTGGAGAAGGATCTCGTCCCGGCCGCCGGGCTTGAACTCGATACCATCGAAAAGGTGCCGTTCCCGCGCAGACCGAACCTGTACATGCTGAAATTCCCGTTCAAATGGAAGCGCGAGACCGCCAAGGTGCGTGCCATCCTTGAGCGGCGAAAAGCACAGGTCGTGGTCGGCTTCGGTGGATACGCCTCCGCGCCCGCCTATGCCACGGCGCATCGGATGGGCATCCCGATCGCCATCCATGAGCAGAACGCCCGCGCCGGCATGGCCAACAAGCTCGGTGCGCGATGGGCGGAATTCATCGGCACCGTATATGAGGGCACCGGACTCAAGCCTCGCGAGGGTGCGACCGTCGAACGCGTCGGACTCCCGTTGCGTCCGGCCATCGCCGAGCTGGCCCGTCGTATCGGCGAGGACCGCGCCGCCGTCCGCCGCGAGTCGGCCGCACGGCTGGGGGTCGATCCGAACCGTCCGCTCGTGCTGGTCACCGGAGGATCGTTGGGCGCCCAAAGTCTCAATCGTGCGGTCGCATCCTCGGCGGCCGGGCTGTTGGCCCATGCCCAGGTGATTCACCTGACCGGCCGAGGCAAGATCGACGAGGTCCGTGACCTCGTCTCCCAGTCGGCGGGCGACGGCGTGCTCACCGGACTCGGTCCCGAATCCGCCGGACAGGGGGACTACCATGCCGCCGAGTACCTCGAACGCATCGATCTGGCTTTCGCCTGCGCCGATCTGGTGATCTGCCGCGCCGGCGCCGGTTCGGTTTCCGAGCTGGCGGCGCTGGGACTGCCCGCGATCTACGTGCCGCTGCCCATCGGCAACGGCGAGCAGCGCTTCAACGCCGAGCCCGTGGTGCAGGCGGGTGGCGGTCTGCTGGTGGCCGACCATGACCTGACCCCCGCATGGGTCGCCGAGCATGTGCCGGCATTGCTGGCCGACCCTGAGCGTCTCGCCTCGTTCGGTCGCAAGGCCTGGGAGTACGGTATCCGAGATGCGGCGCGAATCATGGCGCGCCATGTGCTCGACCTTGCCGCACGGCGCAGGGCGCGTGGCTAAACCTTGCCTCACGAATCCCGCAGAACGAATCCCGCAGATAGGTAAGACTCCTAAGATATGTTCCGGAACACCCGTTAAGGAGCGGAAATTGACTCAACAGCAATCCGAGCGATCCATCGTGCTTGATCCCACCCATGCCGTCTTCGGCACCGACGCGGTTCCCGCGGATCTCGGTCGCACCCACTTCATCGGCATCGGCGGCGCCGGCATGAGCGTGCTGGCGGAGATGCTCCACGCCCAGGGCGTGGCCGTGGACGGGTCCGACCGTGAACGCAGCAGCAAAACCGACCGGCTCACCGCCCTCGGCATCCCCGTTGAATTCGGTCAACGGGCCGATAACGTGGCCGGTGCGGAAACCGTCGTCTATTCCAGCGCCATCAAGCCGGACAATCCCGAAATCGTCGCGGCGGCGTCGGCCGGCGTGCGCATCGTCCATCGCAGCGACATCCTGGCGCTGCTGATGAACGGCAAACAGGCCGTTACCGTGGCCGGCGCGCACGGCAAGACCACGACCAGCTCCATGCTGGCCCACATCCTGGTGCATGCCGGCGTCGATCCGAGCTATGCGATCGGCGGCTCCATCCAAGGCCCCGACGGCACCACGCTGGACGGCGGCCATGCGGGGCGCGGGCCGGTGCTGGTCGCCGAGGCGGATGAATCCGACGGCAGCTTCGCCAAGTATCATCCGACCATCGCCATCATCACCAATACCGAGGCCGACCATCTCGATCATTACGGCGACGAGGCCCATTATCAGGCCGCGTTCGTGGATCATGCGGGCCACGCCACAGACCACGTCATCATCTGCGCCGACGACCCCGACAATCGAGGCGTGATCGCCGCGATGCCGGATGCAGTGCGGTCCCGCGTGATTGCCTATGGCACCACCTCCGCCAGCGACCTCGCCGATCTGGACGTCTCGTCGATCGCCGCATACGTGCGCATCGCATCCGAAGCCGAGTCCGCGGGCAGCGGCAGCGAACGGTTCACACTTGAATTGCCGGGCGCGGTCACCGGGGCGACAGTCACCGGGGGAACGGACGTTTCGCTTGACGTGGCGCTCAAGGTTCCCGGCGTGCACAATGCGCGCAATGCCGCCGCGGCCATCACCGCCGCCGTCCTGCTGGGCGTCGCCCCGGATGCGGCCGCGCAGACCATCGCCGGGTTCCTGGGCGCATCGCGTCGTTTCCAGGTGCGCGGCACCGTCAAGCAGGTCACCGTCGTGGACGATTACGCCCATCACCCCACCGAAATCGCGGCGTTGCTTGATGCGGCCCGCCGTCGTTACCCCGAGTCGGTCATCCGCGTGATCTTCCAGCCGCACCTGTTCTCCCGTACCCGGTTCTTCGCGCGCGAGTTCGCCGAGGCGCTGGCCAAGGCCGATGATGTGATCGTCACCGGCGTCTTCCCCGCCCGCGAAAAGCAGGAGGACTTCCCCGACGTGGGTCCCGAGACCATCGTGGATGCCGCGGCCGGGCTCAAGGACCCGTCCGCAGGTACGTGGATTCAGGCCGTGGGGGATATGAATCTGGCCGCGCGCATGATGGCGATGCGCGCCCATCACGGCGACGTGGTGTTCACCGTGGGCGCCGGCGACATCACCGAGATGGATCAGGTGTTGCTCGCCGCGCTCGAGGCCCATCGCGAAAGTTGCGAGTGATGGCCGGACGTACGGTACGCTCGTCCGGAAGTGAGGGGGGTGAAGGCGGGTCCAACCGGGACTTCCGCACGTCTGGTTCCGCTGGTTTTGCCGGTTCCGCCGGTTCCGTGAGGTCCGCCGGTTCTCGTCATTCGGATGATGCCGAGTCCTTGCGTGGCGCGGAACGCGGACGCAAGGCGCGCGGCGTCGCATCGCACGTCTCCGGCAGGACCGCTGCGTCCAAGAGAAATGCCGATCAGCCTGTCCGGTCCACGCGCTCTGCGGGCGGACGGGCCGAACACCCGGGGATTTCGCGAATCGAACGGTCCGGGGCGGGGCAATCCGTGGGTGGACATTCCATGGGCGGGCGGAACGCGAGTGGACGAACCGTGGGCGGACGGGTAAAAGCGGGACAATCCAAGGTCCTGCGTTCCGAGGCCGTGCGCTCCGAATCCGCACAATTCAAGGCCGTACAGGCCCGAGGCGGGCGCTCCTCCCAAGTCGCCCGATCCTCCGGTTCCTCCCGATCATCCCAATCGTCACGGATTTCACAGCCAGACCGTTCTCCCAGATTCTCCCGACCGGCGGAACAGGTGGAGCAGCAGTCGTCCGACGTGACCGTCGCCAAAGGCCGGCAGGGCGCATTCGTGGATGCGCGTCGGCTGCATAGCGAGGATTATGTGGCGGAGACGCTGCGGCAGACCGCCGGTACGCTGGGTGTCGCCGCACGGCCGAAGGTGGTGGACTTCACTGAGCGCGCCAAGGAGCGCAAACGCGCCAGCGCGCGGGTGATCGCCGTGCGCGTGGCAGTGGCGGCCGGTGTCGTTGCCGTGGTCACGGGGCTGGTCTGGTTGCTGTTCTTCTCAACGGTGTTCCGTCTGGAATCGGCGGCCATCAGCGTGACCGGTGCGAATGAATGGGTCAGCGAACAGACCATCCATGACATTGCGGACAAGCAGGCGGGCAAGTCGTTGTTCCTGGTGTCCACGCGTGACGTGGCCGATCAGCTGCAGGACATTCCCGGTGTGTCCGAGGCCAAGGTCACCAAACGGTTCCCCAAAGCCATGAACGTGGCGGTCACTGCGCAACGGCCCGCCGCGATGCTGAAAAGCGGGGAGACGCTGACTGCGGTTGACGCCGAGGGGCGCGTGCTCAATTCGGTATCCTCCCAGAATGTGGACGGCATCCCGGTCATCGAGGTCAAGGACGTGCAGGCGAGCCTTGAAAACCGGTCCGTCAAGGAGGCGCTGATCATTCTGGGCGCGCTGCCTGAATCGATGCGCCAGCAGATCACCAAGGTCACCGCGGAGACCCAGGATTCGGTGACCACCACGCTGGACGACGGCGAACGGGTGATCGTGTGGGGTGATTCCTCGCAGCTCAAGCTCAAGATGGCCGTCGTGGACAAGATCATCAACGATCCCAAGGTGATCGGTGACAAACATCAGGTGGATGTGTCCGCGCCGCTCAAGCCGATCATCAAGTGATGGCTGGCTGAAGGCCGGGGGAGTGCCGGCGGGCTGTTTGCGTGCAAGATCCTGCGTGCAAGATCCTAAGTTCGCTGTGCGCGAATGACACCAAGGAACCACGGGGCAGGTTGCATGTCCGGGGAATCAGGTGTATGTTGAAATATCCGGTTGCAAAACCGGAATGCTTGACAATTCAAGATTGGGGATGATCGGTTTCGACGGTGACCTGTTCGTCGCAGGGAAGCGTGCCGAGAACGCCGGGTCCGCTCGTGGATGACCCCGGCAAAAGAATAAGTGCTAAATCTAACCGCACTGAGTTCGCTCTCGCTGCCTGAGCTTCGCGCCAGGATTAACCAGTGAGCAGCCGCTCCGTTCACTCCTCCTCGTCTTTGGGAGGATGCTGAGCGTCGTTAAGAAGACTTGCTGACGTAGCTGAGCCTCAGGGCTGCGTCGGGACTTGTACTGCGGATATGCTCGCCATCGGTTGTCTGCGACATAGATGGGGGCAGAAAAACCGCCGCACGGCCAGCAGACTACACACGTAGAAGACTGTGGGTTCGGTCATCGGACCGGGGTTCAATTCCCCGCATCTCCACTTCTGCAAAGGCAGACGAAAAGCCGCTTTCCCTTACGGCAGTAGGGGAGAGCGGCTTTTCTGTTATCCGCTGGGTTCATGGTTTTCATTTGACTTATGGAAATGTGGGCAAAAACAGGTCCCTGGCTGCCTCTGTGTCTGACAACCCTGTGTCTGGCATCTGACCTCCGGCTTTTTCTGTTTCGGTTCCTGGATCTCCCTTGTCTGGCATCTGACAGACCCCTGAAAAAGTGTGCCCAAAATGTGCCCACAAACAAAGTCCGGAAACGATGTGTACTGCTTCAATGTTTGTTCAACACGTTGAGGTGGTGCCAACTTGCTAAAACACAACGGTGTCGCGACATGTCTCCGCAGCCGTTTCCGGACCTCGTTTTCTCAGGAGAAGGGGTATGCGTGCGAAACGGTGCGCGACTGTACTGTATTGCTTCAATGTTTGTTCGGCAGGTTGAGTGGTGTCCCCCTACTGCCGCAATGCGGGAACCACCCTTTTCTGTGTTTTAGTAAGTTGACGTCCGCGTTGCGGAAACACCGTTCAGCCCGCCGAACAAACATTGGAGCAATACACCTTCCGCCCATTGTTGGGGTATGCATGTTGTGCGCAACTTGTTATGGTCGAGGAATGCCTGTGTTGTTCCTGCCAGTGCAGGCGTATTGTGCCTTGTGATCCTTGATGCAGGTATATTGTGCTTACGTACGGTTGAAATCCGGTCACATAAAGGTACAAAAGCCCTGCAGCGAATATAACTATGCTCGTTTTACCTGCGATGCTTGCCCTAGCGCGACATGAAATGCCTGCAATATGCAGCGGTTTGGTTCCGAGACAGTCTCCGAGGCTGGTGTGAGGTCTGTAGGTGAATACTTTTTACCTGCAACGGTGCTTGATCACATGGGTT
>NZ_JFAO01000031.1:0-53979 GCF_006408945.1 Bifidobacterium sp. UTBIF-78 | reverse complement strand
AGAAATGATCAATCTATACTTTCGTTTATCAGGAGAACGATGCAGCGAAGCATCGTAAATTACTGAAGTCTAACGCCAACAGGATTCCGGTCTCACATACTGGAATACTGCTACTGAGACTGATTATGACAGTCCATAGAACCACTTTATGACCGTAACTCATGCCGCGTTTGACATGGCTTTTCTTGAACGCGCTATAACCCCTTTCAACCATCACTAACCGAATACTCCACACCGGACGCTCCGATAAGGTGTTCTCCAACGTGACCAGCCACAGCGACAAGCAAGGAGAAACATCATGGCCGTACAGCATTCAGAACGCTTCATCCGCGGACGTAAGAAACTGGAAGAGGTGATTGGAGGCACGGGAGAAGGCGTAGTTGACTCTTTCGCCGAAGTCGCCCCTGATCTGACCCGTTATATCGCTGAGTTTCCGTTCGGGGATATTTACACACGTCCCGGTCTAGACGTGAAATACAAGCAATTGGCAGTTATCTCGTCATTGGCTTCTCAAGGCGATACCGCACTGGCGCTCAAAGTGCACATCAACGGAGCCTTGAACGTCGGTTGGACTCCCAACGAGATTATTGAAACGTTCCTGCAGCTGCTCCCCTACGCTGGCTGGCCGAAAGTACAGAATGCAGTGACCGTCGCCGAACAGGTGTTTAAGGATCGCGGAGTTGCTCCTGTTTGGAACAACGAGGATTAATTGGGGATCAATCTTCACGTCCATCGCATCTAAAAGCCGACAACAGAATCAAGAGGAAAGTAAGAGAAGGGATAAACCTGCCCATGTCGTTCACTGGCAAGTTGAAGAAAATCGCGGCCGGCGCACTCGTAGCCATTAGTCTTATCAGCGTATCCGCCTGTGGCCAGACCGCAGCCAGCGCTGACTCCAAAGAAGTTATCGTAGGCGTCTCTCCGATTTACAAGGATTTGGGAGAGGCAATCAAGACTGAGTTCGACAAGCAGAACAAAGATTCCGGCAAGACCGTTACGATAAAAGTGTTCGATGACTTCGTCACCCCCGACACTGCACTGCAGGAAGGAAGCATCAACCTCAACTTCTACCAGCATAATGTCTATCTCAATCAGTTCAACGAGAAAAACGGTACGCAGCTCAAGGCATACGACCCCAAGGGCGTGTTCACATACTATATGGGCATCTACTCCAGCAAAATCAAAAGTCTTGAGCAACTGCAAGATGGAGCAAGCATACTGGTTCCCAATGACGCAGCGAATCGTGCCCGTGCGTTGAAAACTCTCGCTACGAATGATTTGATCACATTAAAGGACGGCGTAGATGTGCCGTCAACCTTGGATATCACCAGCAATCCAAAGAACCTAATAATCACGGAAACTGACGTGATGAAAGAAGTCAAGGGCCTTGACGACGCCGATGCCGCAGTCATCAACTCAATTTCCGCAACTCAAGGCGGCATCGATCCGGCAACGGCACTTGGCAAGGAATCTGATACGGATAGCGGCAAATACTCTTTAGTGGTCGCATACAAGAATGGCTCGGGCAATGATGAGAATGCGAAGCTGTTCACCAATGCCATCAAGACTGACGCCATCAAGAAGGAGCTGGCCAAAGAATTCAAGGAAGCAGTAGTCCCACTCTGGTAGGCAGTCGGAATAAAGAGCGGCGGCGCACGAACCACGACCGCCGCTCTTCCATGCGCGAATCACGAAAGGAGACAAGCAAGTGATTGAGATACACGATTTGGTAAAAAGCTACGGCGCAGCTCCTGTACTCAAAGGCGTCAATCTGACCATCCAAGATGGGGAAATTCATGGCATCATCGGCCTGAGTGGAGCAGGCAAGTCTACACTATTGAAATGCCTCAACGGCATGGAACCATATGACTCAGGTAGTATCAAGGTCGAAGGCACCGAAGTCAGCGAGCGCGGTCACGGCAAGCAGGCCCGTGCATTCAAACGTAATATCGGACTCATTTTCCAAAGCTTCTCGCTAATGCAGCGCAAAACAGTATATGACAATATTGCATTGCCGATGCGCTTGTGGCATTACAACAAGAACGATATCGACGAAAAGGTCCGCCGATACGCCAAAATCGTCGGACTGGAGAATAAGCTTGATTCGCGGCCCCGTGAATTATCTGGTGGGCAGCAGCAGCGTGTAGCCATCGCCCGTGCACTAACCTTAAATCCTAAAACTATTCTCTGCGACGAAGCCACTTCGGCGCTTGATCCGAAAACAACAGCATCAATTCTCAACCTGCTACGCGAAATCAACGAGCAAAGCGGCATCGCAGTCATCCTCGTCACACACCAGATGGAGGTTATCAAACGCATCTGCCAAAATGTGTCCGTGTTGGAAGACGGCCGTATTACGGCCTCAGGTAGCGTGCAAGACGTATTCGTGCACAACGCATCACACCTTGGTGCACTGTTAGAGAATAAGGAACAAGAGGAGACTCTTCCTCAGACCGGCACTAATATCCGGATTTCCTACGGCCCCGATCATGTGTACGATACTTTCCTCAGCACCATGACCCGCCAGACGAACGTACCATTCTCCCTCATCTGGGCAACGACCGACAAGTACCGCGATGATGTGCTTGGCAGCGTCATTATCAATATCGCAGACTCGGATACCGCATCCATCAAAAAATATCTCAACGAGCATCATGTCACTTGGGAGGAACTATGAGCGAACAGCCTTGGGACAAAATTATCAACGACGTCATGCTCCCAGCTTTGGGCTCCACAGCATACATGGTCATCATCGCCACCGTACTTTCTTCCGCTATCGGACTTGTACTCGCAGTTGTACTGGTGGTTACAGCTCCAGGTGGCCTCCACCCAAATAACGTTGTCTATCGCGCACTTGACATCATCGTCAATATCCTGCGTTCGTTCCCCTTCATCATTCTTGCTGTCGCCATTATTCCGCTGACGCGACTCATTGTCGGTACATCCATCGGAGAGGAAGCGGCACTTGTGCCGCTGGTCGCTGTGGGCGCTCCGTTCACTGCTCGACTGTTTGAAGGAAGTCTCAAAGCTGTAGATCATGATCTCATCGTCGCAGCCAGCTCATTTGGCGCATCCACGTTGCAGGTTATCGGTCGGGTCATGATTCCTGAGGCGATTCCAGCAATCATTCTTAATGTCACGTTGGCCACAATCTCCATTCTGGGATTGACCGCGATGGCCGGCGCCATCGGCGCTGGCGGCCTTGGCGCCGTTGCCATCACTTACGGTTATCAGAACTTCAATGATGCCATCATGTACGGTACGGTGATCGTACTCGTTATTCTCGTTCAGCTTATTCAGTTGATCGGCAATCTCATCTATCGCAAGCTCAAGTAACAATCGTGCATAAGGAGACACTAATACCAGTGAAACGTTGGGAAGAGCAGACAGCCCTAGTTACCGGCGCCGGACGCGGTATCGGCCGAGCAACTGCCATTATGCTTGCGTCAAAAGGCGTCCGCGTTGCCGTCAATGACATCAATCCGGACACTGCCCAAGCCACTGTCGAAATGATTCAGACACGAAACGGCAAAGCAGTTCCTGCGATAGGTGACGTATCCAACGAACATGATGTGGCGCAGATTCATCAAACATTGAACGCGCAGTATGGCGGCGTGGATATTCTCGTCAATAATGCCGGCATTATTCTCAAACAGCCTTTGCAAGATGTTACAGAACACGAGTGGGATCATATTCTTGCAGTAAACCTTAAAGGAGTATTCCTTAACATCACTCACGCTTCGCATCACATGGCCGAGCAAGGCTACGGACGAATCGTGAACATATCGTCCATCGCTGCAAAGCATGGCGGAGGCTATCTCGGGAATGTCGCCTACGGAGCTTCCAAAGCCGGAGTCGCTTCTTTGACCCGTGGCGCTGCACGGGAATACGCCCCAAACGGTATTACCGTTAACGCAGTTATGCCCGGATTCACCCACACACCGATGACCGACGCCATGAGCAATGAGACAAGAAACAGAATCCTAGCTGGTATGCTCATCAAACGATCAGCGGAGCCTGAGGAAATCGCACGAGTAATCACATTTCTTGCATCGCCAGAATCCGGATTCATCACCGGTGAAACCATCGATGTGGATGGAGGTGCAACGCTCGATTGAGTACTACACCAGACACCATGATGGCTGTCGTAAAAACCCATACGGGCCCGGGCCTATCCTTGGAATCCGTCCCTGTCCCGATACCGGGGCACGGCGATGTGCTGATTCGCGTGAACCAAGCAGCCGTATGCGCTACAGACCGCCACATTGAAGAATGGACTTCGTGGGCTCAAGCCCGTATGAATCCTCCAATCATCATTGGGCATGAATGTTCTGGCGTAATTATTGAAACTGGTGATGGCGTCTCAGCTAGCAGAATCGGCGAGCGCGTGGCAGTAGAAAGTCACTTCGGATGCAACGCTTGTACACAGTGCCGTGCAGGTAGGGCTCACTTATGCGAACGCGCGCGGTTATTCGGTGCAACTGTACCAGGCTGCTTCGCGCAATATGCCGTTGTACAAGCAGATAGCGCCATCAGACTTCCCGAATCAATCAGCGATGTTCAGGGATCGGTTATGGAACCGATGGGCGCCGCAGTACATGGCATAGACGCGGCTGCCGTGCAAGGCAATGATGTTCTCATCATCGGATGCGGACCAATTGGCTTATTCGCCATCGCCGCCGCACGAGCATTTGGTGCAAATCACATCACCGCCGTGGATTTGTTCGATTCCAAGCTCGAACGCGCACAGCTCATGGGCGCCAATACGGTCATCAATGACAATGCCGACAATTCAAAAACCTTCGGCGTATTTGACGTGGCAATCAACTGCTGCGATGCTCATCACGCCGTCCTCAAAGCCATTCGCAGTCTTCGCAAAGGTGGGCGAATCGTCTCCGTCGGACTACCACAAGGAATCTTCAGCTTGGATCTTTCCGAAGAAATCTTATACCGGGAAATCACTCTGGTAGGCACGTCGGGACGTCTCATCCCCCGGACGTGGAATCAATGCTTTGACTTACTTTCCAGCGGGTTGGACATCAACCCCGCCTTGGGCAACACCCATGCACTTAAGCACGTCAGGCAAGCATTCAACGACATGCGTGCCGGTGTTCCAGGAAAACCATTGATCTCTATAAGCGAAGAAGAAGATTGACTATGAACGTTTCCTCTCAACTTGATTCAACTGAAGCAGCTGCGCTCTATCGTTCCATGCGAAGAATCCGCCGCTTTGAACAGACTGTTAAGGCGCTTTCCGGCAAGGAAATTCTAGGACCCGCCCATCTGTATATCGGAGAAGAAGCGATTGCGGTTGGAGTATGCGCTAATCTCACGAACAAGGATTATGTGACCAGTACGCACCGTGGACATGGACACACACTTGCCAAGGGCGCAGCCATGAATCGATCGTTCGCCGAACTTTTCGGACGCGTCACCGGATATTGCAAGGGCAAAGGCGGCTCCATGCATTTAGCTGATTTCAGCGTAGGCATGCTTGGCGCCAATGGAGTGGTCGGCGGTGGATTCAATATTGCAACTGGAGCTGCACTGGCCATACGGCAACGGCACACGAACGACGTGGCCGTATGTTTTTTCGGAGACGGCGCTTCCAGCCGAGGCACCTTTCATGAGGCGGTAAATCTCGCTGCCACTTGGAAACTTCCAGTCATTTATGTATGCGAGAACAATCAATGGGCTTCAACTACTCGTTTTGATGACATAAAAAACGTCGACTACCTCTCGCAACGTGCACAAGGATATGGTATTCCCGGTATCACCGTGGACGGCAATGACCTAATCTCCGTCAAAAACGCGGCATCACACCTTATCGAGAGAGCAAGAAATGGCGAAGGACCTTCCATTCTTGAATGCCGTACCTACCGCATTGATGGACATTTCATCACCGACCCACAAACCTATCGCTCACAAGAGGAAGTACGCGAATACCAGTTACACAACGATCCCATTACCCGTTTTGCAGAACGTATGCGCTTGGACGGAATACTATCTGATGAGGACTTTGCCACTGAAGATGCCGCAGTGGAACAAGAATTATCGGCAGCATTGGAATTCGCAAGAAACAGCCCTTATCCGCAGTCTGATGAGGCGTTAGATGACGTATACGACCAGGGAGCATCGCTATGAGCAGGAATATCACATTCTGCCAAGCAACCAAGGAAGCCATGGCCGAAGAGATGCGTGCCGATCCCGATGTCTTTGTATATGGCGAAGACATCGTTAAACAGGGCGGCATTTTCGGCCAATTTGCAGGTCTGCATGACGAATTCGGTGACCGTGTACTTGATACGCCAATTAGTGAAACCGCTTTAGTTGGTGCAGGAGTTGGCGCGGCCATGGCGGGAACAAAGCCAGTCATCGATCTGCATTTTGCAGATTTCATCGGTATTACGATGGACGAGATTCTCAATCAGATGTCCAAAGCGCACTACATGTTCGGAGGACAGGCGCACCTTCCACTTGTCCTGAGGGCTCCTGATGGTTCCATGAGTCATGCCGCCGCTCAGCATTCTCAATCATTGGAATCATGGTTCGTATCGATTCCTGGTATTAAAGTTGTCATCCCATCCAGTCCGCAGACAGGAAAAGCCTTACTGAAGGCGGCCATTCGAAATCCCAATCCGGTGATTTTCTTCGAGCACAAAGGCTTATTCCCTGTTACTGGGCCCGTTGATGATGAAGTAATCATTCCCCTCGACAAGGCTGAAGTCGTACGAGAGGGAACTGACGTAACACTGGTCTCGTATTCAATGATGCTGACGCACGCTCTTGCCGCTGCTGATAAAGCGCAAAGACTACATGGCGTGAGTACTGAAGTAATTGACTTACGCAGCATTGTTCCGCTAGACATGGAAACCATTTATCAGTCGGTCAAGAAGACCGGCCGATTGATTATTGCCCATGAAGCAATTCGGACAGGTGGTGTCGGCGGCGAAATTGCCGCAGAAGTTGCAGAACATGCGTTCCAATGGCTGCAGGCACCAATCGTTCGCATCGGAGCCCGCTTTGCCCCTATTCCTTACAGCCAGCCGCTTGAGGAATCGGTATTGCCTCATGAAGAAGATATTCTTCAAGCCCTAGTACAGAAATAGCATTACACCATTGCCTATCCATACCCGTAACCGGCATATCGTGCCCATAGTGTGCCCCATGGTGTAGGGACTTTCGCATGGTGTAGGGACACGAAATCTACATAATGGCGGGATAAAGCCATTTCTGGCCTTTACGCCACAGCGGAATCCCTACATCATGTGCCAATCCCTACACCATGGGAATTGGCAGGCGCTGAGTGGAATACTGTCCTGTGGATCGCTGGCAACGCCTACGCCATTTGCACCATTTGAACCGCCGCACTGCGGACAGAACCCGCCTTTGGTGACCGGGAATCATCTGCCAAGTGTCGTCTTGCCACAGATTTCAGCCCAGCGGAACCGCACGCCACATCACCGGCCGGACTAAATCACCGCGCTGCCCCTTCATATCGAAAATCACCTATCGAAAATCACCGACCTCCGAAGGAGCCGCCGCCGGAGCCGCCAGACGAACCGCCAAAGCCGCCACCGGAGAAACTGCCACCGCTGCCGAAGCCGATGCCGCCGCCGGAATCGGAGCTGGACGGCGCGGCGGCATCGATGGTGGAGGTGATGTCGGCGAAGCCTGCGGACAGTTGCGAGCCCAAATCACCGAATCCCGGCGCATAGGAGCTGCCGCCGAACAACGGGGTCGCGCCGAATTGTCCGTCGAGTCCACCGGCGGCCCCGGCACCAGCCCCAGCGCCAAGTCCACCAGCACCAAGCCCGTCTCCGCGCGAATCCCCGCGCCCGTACCGGTCGTCACCCCAAGCACCCCAACCGTACGGCCGGTAGGTCCAGTAGAACATGGAATCGGCGGCATTGTCATCGAGCCAACGCGGGTCGGATACCTGCGGATAGGCGCGCGCGAGCTCACGCATCACCTGTTCGGAGATGCCGAAGGCTGCGGCGTAGACCATGTACCAGTCCCATAGCGCCAAGTCGGCGGTACCGCGGTCGGTGAAGTTGGAGAAGTCCTGCATATAGTGCTTGAGGCCCAGGCAACGGCCGGCGAGCTGCTGTCCCTGATCGGTCAGCTCGTGCATCGCGCCGGAGGTCGCGCAGAACAGGCCGACAAGGAATATCGGCAGCCCGGTAATCAGGCCGACCATGCCGTACCCGATGATGACGTTGGCGAGCATCGCGCCGAAACCGAGCACCGCGGCGAGCGTACCGGCGAGTATCCACTGCCATGCCCGCGAGCGGGAGGCGTTGAGCCGCGCGTATTCCATGCCGCACGCGCCGGTGAATTTGCCGAGCTCGAGATACCCGTCGTCCCAACCGACGCAGGCCGCCCGCATCTGTTTGAGGTCGAACACGGGCGCGCCGACGCGCTTGGAGATCACGCTGAGCAGGTGCAGCAGCGCGTCCTCGGACTCGCTCAGCCCCAGTTGCTCCCGGTTGGACCGGTCATCGAGCGCCACCGGCAGAATCACGATGGTACTGGTGGCTGCAGCGGCCTTCCGACGGCCTGGATCGCCGTCGATCATATGGCTCAGCGCCAGCGGGGTGGCCGTGCTCATGTCGATGCCGCGGTACATGTCCGCCGGACCGGGGTAGATGGCGATGGCCTTCTTCACCGCGAGTGCCAGCAACGTGGCGGTGAGTTGCCGGTTGGACAGGGACGTCTTGGACGGCTCGACCACGTCCACGAGTTTGGCGGCGGCGGCCGGACTGATGCCGGGCTGGTCACGCCAATACTCCAGCTCGCCACGGTACTTCGCGCGACGGTTGCTGGTGATGGAGGCATACAGTCCCCACGCACACAGCGCCGCGCCGAGCACGACCGTGGCAATCCAGAAAATGAGTCGCGCGCGGGCCGCGTTGCGCTGGCTCTCACGCCACTGCCGTTCCTGCTCGGCCTCACTGCGCTTGAGCGCATCCAGATGATCGCCTGCGCGTGTGCGGGCGATGCCGCTGTTGCCGTTCGGGGTGACGGCGTAGGCGGCCACCAGATCCAGATAGTCGCCGGACTTGATGTTGTACGCCTTGAAGGTGAGGCCGCCGTCCGCGGCACGAGCCGTTTCCGAAGTGCGCTCGGTGTGCAGCCACGCCCAAGAGTCGTTCACGCTGACGCCTGCGGGGAAGTGCACGGTGCCGCTCACCGTGCCGATCGGCACCGGGTTCGACCGGCCGAACGGCTCCCACTGGAAGGCCGCCACGTCATCCCACTGCGTGGCCACGTCATGCATGGTGAAGCGCACGTCGAACTTCATGCTGTCCGCCTCGTCGGTGGCGGGTATGTTCCAGCCGATTTCCACGGTTTTGACTGAATCAGCGGTATCGGCGGGGGCGAATCCGTCCTCGCCCGGATGATATGGTTTGGGGGCATAGTCGCCGGCGGTCACATCCGCGATGTACCAGCGGTTGGCGTAATCGGAATCCCAAGCCTCGTCCGACACGTCGCTGGGCGACCGGGGTTCGCTTTGCTGCGCATAGTCGGTCCCGCTGGTGACGTTGGTGACGCTGATGTCCGTGATGTCGGTGAGGTTGTCCGCGCGTAGCCGGTACTGCTGGTACAGCTGCTTCCATGGCTTGACGTTGCCGTCGCCGTCCTCGCGCTGCTTGAGTTTCACGTCGATGTGCTGCGTGACCTCGAGATCGCCGGAAGTGGTGACGTTCACGTCATAGTCGAGCGTGCGATAACTCAAGTCCGCGTCATCGGCGATGCTGGGTGCGAACGTGAGCACGGCGAAGATGGAGGCCATCACCAGCGTGATGATGACGCTGAGGATACCCGCGCGGATGAATCGCTTTCCCATGATTCCCTTCCCTATCGTGACTCCGTCGCCAACGTCACATGCCCATCATCATCTATCTCCGGCCGGAACCGCGGCGTCAGAACGCGACCTGAGGCGCTTGGCGGGCGGGCTCGTCGGCCTCGAAATACTGGGCCTGCTCGAAGTGGAAGAGACCGGCGATGATGTTGGTGGGCACGGTCTCGATGGCGGTGTTGAGCTTCAGCACCACGTCGTTGTAGAACTGGCGGGCGTAGGCGATCTTGTTCTCCAGATCCTTGAGCTGGCCCTGCAAATCCATGAAGTTCTGGTTGGCCTGCAATGCCGGATAGGCCTCGGCCGTCGCCTGCAGGTTGAGCAATGCGCGGGAAAGCTGGTTTTCAGCCTCGGCACGTTGCGCCGTAGTGCCGTTCGGATCGGTTGCCGCGGCCACGGCACCGGCACGGGCGGCGGTCACCTGGCTGAGGACCGCGTTCTCATGCGCCGCGTACCCCTTGACGGTTGCGACGAGATTCGGAATCAGGTCGGCACGCTGCTTGAGCTGCACGTCGATCTGCGCCCATCCGTTCTTCACCCGGTTGCGCAGTGTGACGAGATTGTTGTAGGCGCCGATGGCCCAGATGATGATGGCGATGACGAGAACGATGACAACGATGCCGATAATCAGGCCGACGCTCATGTGCGCTCCTTCGTGCGGGGACCCTTCTTGAGTCCAACGATACTACGAGTAGGCCCATCGTCTCGAGAACCCTACGCCGATCGCAGCAACTGCCAGTCGATGACGCGCGGCAACGGAGCCAATTGTTCGAGCGGCAATGCTGTCAGCTGGAAGTCGACTTGTGCTCCGCGCGAGGTCAAGGCGCGACCAACACGGAAGGCGAATTCGGCGCGTGCATCCGCATCCGCAAGGTTTGACGCCGTCGCAACGAATACCAGCCATCCCCGCCCCAGCAGTTTGCTTCGCTTGTCCTGATCGCGCCGCCACTGCGCCTTATCGGTTCGGTGGTGGTCGCCATCGTATTCGATGGCAACCTTGTGCTCAGGCCATGCAAAATCCACCGTGACGGGAGCTCCTGAAGCAAAGGCCATATTCGGGACCGTGTAGTTCAACGTCATCCGTGGTATGCCGTGTGCCTGCAACGTAAGCCGAAGTTCGGATTCCTTCGGAGAATCCGAGCCCGGCTGCATCAGCATCAATGCTCGTATGCACGATTTCCGCCCGCTGAATTTCGGCAAGTGCTCCACGACTCGCACAAGGTCTCCATATGCCACAGCCCTATCCGGCTTCCACGAGGCTACCGTCTGTCTGCTGGCTGCCGTGAGCACAGAGGCTCAGAATCGGGATGCAAGTGCAAAATTGGCGATTCTGCACTTCCGTCCCACTCGAATTCGGGACGCAAACGCAATACCGGCGAAATTGCACTTCCGTCCCACTAACAAGAATTCAAAACCCTTGAAATTCCGCCAGTTTCAAGAACTTCTCAAATAGGTGAGCACAGTGGAAGCGGGACGCAAGTGCAAAAGCAGCCGAAATGCACTTGCGTCCCGCTCTTGCCTCCGCGTTTCCGATATTGACGAATCACCAGTACGTCACGTCCATTGATGAATCAGCATTACCGACGAGTGTACTTGGCACATTCGGCCTTGCTACTCCGCCCCTCAAATCACGGCAAGCCGGCGGGAAGCCAGACCTGATGGGGATACGCAGGACACGAACCATGTCGCGTTATGACGCGGACTGATAGGTTGTCTCGCCCGTAATTGAGGATTTCAGCTGTTGTCTCTTCCCAAGGCATTCACCGCCAACCCGTCCTGCGAGTATGGATGCACTGTGAGCCGACAGGCGAGCCAGCAAACCACGCGCAAATCGCAGCCATATTTGCAGGATAAGCTGGCCCGCAAAGCGGAACTGAGGGGTAGTGAATTCTTCAACGAATTGTTGACGCAGCATACTAGCCCCATATTCGGATTACTATCGCAGCTCCAGACGAACGCACGCACGCAGAGGGTATCTCCCGCCATGTCGCAAGTACCAAAAAGGGCAGCCCATGAAGGACTGCCCTTAATTGAAACGGCTACAAGCCAAAGTGTCACTCAGCCGTAGCGTGTGCATAGCGAGGACATCAGTCCTCGAATGCCAAGCCGTCAAACGGACAACCCGGCGGGCTGTCCGTAGGCGGAGTGAACTGATGGCGCGCTACAAGCGTCAGCGCAGCATCCGCGGGTGGACCTCAGTCCTCGAACGGATCGAAGTCACGGCGGACGCGACGGCGCGGACGCTCGGAACGCTCTTCACGGTCGGCGCGGTAATCGTCGTAGTTGTCGTCAGTGGCGTAGCGCGGGTTGCGGTCGGTGCCACGGCCGCGACCGGAGGAACGGCGCGGACGATCATCACGGTCATCACGATCCGAGGAGCGACGGCGACGCGGACGATCATCGTCACGATCATCAAAATCACGGTCATCCGAACGACGACGACGCGGACGGTCGTCACGATCATCACGATCATCACGATCGAAATCACGATCATCACGATCGGCCGAACGACGACGACGCGGACGATCATCGAAATCATCACGATCGTCACGATCATCGAAATCGCGGTCATCCGAACGACGACGACGCGGACGGTCGTCACGATCATCACGATCATCGCGATCGAAATCACGATCATCGCGATCAGCCGAACGACGGCCACGGCCGCCACGGCGGTCATCGCGGGAGCCACGGCCACCGCGACGATCGTCGCCGCGGTCCTCACGGGAGCCGCCACGGCCACCGCGGGCGGCGCCGGAGTCCTGATCCTCGAAGCCGGGGATGGCCAGGGAGATCTTGCCACGGTCGTCCACGCCCTGTACGACGACCTCGACGGTGTCGCCTTCCTTGAGCACGTCCTCGACGGAGTCGATGCGCTCGCCGTTGGCCAGGTTGCGGATCTGCGAGATGTGCAGCAGACCGTCGGTGCCCGGGGTCAGGTTCACGAACGCTCCGAACGACGTGGTCTTGACGACCTTGCCGTTGTAGGTCTCGCCGGCTTCCGGCACATGCGGGTTGGCGATGGAGTCGATGATCTGCTTGGCCTTCTCGGCGGCCTCGCCACCCTCGGAGGAGATGTAGACGGTACCGTCATCCTCGATGGCGATCTCGGCGCCGGTGTCCTCCTGGATCTGGTTGATCATCTTGCCCTTCGGGCCGATGACCTCGCCGATCTTCTCGACCGGCACGGAGGTGGTGAGGATGCGCGGCGCGTACTCGCTCATCTCGGCCGGGCCGTCGATGCACTCGTTGATGACCTCGAGGATCGTGGTGCGGGCCTCGTGGGCCTGCTGCAGGGCGGCGGCCAGGATGTCGGCGGGGATGCCGTCGAGCTTGGTGTCGAGCTGCAGGGCGGTGATGAACTCGGACGTGCCGGCCACCTTGAAGTCCATGTCGCCGAAGGCATCCTCAGCGCCCAGGATATCGGTGAGGGTCTTGTAGACATGCTCGCCGTTCACATCGCCGGAGACCAGACCCATAGCGATGCCCGCGACCGGGGCCTTGAGCGGCACGCCGGCGGCCAGCAGGCTCAGCGTGGAGGCGCAGACGGAACCCATGGAGGTGGAACCGTTGGAGCCGATGGCCTCGGAGACCTGACGGATGGCGTACGGGAACTCCTCACGGCTCGGCAGCACCGGCACGAGGGCCTTCTCGGCAAGGGCGCCGTGGCCGATCTCACGACGCTTCGGGGAACCGACGCGACCGGTCTCACCGGTGGAGTACGGCGGCATCTCGTAGTTGTGCATGTAACGCTTGGACTGCGGGCCGGACAGCGCGTCGATCTGCTGCTCCATCTTGAGCATGTTCAGCGTGGTGACGCCCAGGATCTGGGTCTCGCCGCGCTGGAACAGGGCGGAACCGTGCACGCGCGGCACGATGTCCACCTCGGCGGACAGGGTGCGGATGTCCTTGAGGCCACGGCCGTCGATGCGGTAGTCCTCGGTCAGAATGCGGCGGCGGACGATCTGGCGCTGCAGCTCCTTGAAGGCGTTGCCGAGCTCCTTGTCCTTCTCGACGTCGTCCATCTCCTCGAACTCGGTGGCGAGCACGTCGCGCACGTGCTCCTTGATCTCGTGGATGCGGTCCTGACGCGGCAGCTTCTCTGCGATGGAGAGGGCCTCGTCCAAATCCTTGTGGGCGATCTCGTCGATGCGGTTGTACAGCTCTTCGGTGTACTCCGGGAACAGCGGGAACTCCTTGGTGGCCTTGGAAGCCTTCTCCTTGAGTTCGTTCTGCGCCTCGCAGATCACCTTGATGAACGGCTTGGCGGCCTCAAGGCCCTGGGCCACGACGGTCTCGTCCGGCTTGGTCTGGCCCTCGTCGTAGATGAGATGCCAGGCGTTCTTGCCGGCGCCGGCCTCGATCATGGCGATGGCGACGTCGCCGTTGTCGATCACGCGGCCGGCGACCACGATCTCGAACACGGCGCGCTCACGCTCGCTCCAGCGCGGGAAGGCGACCCACTGGCCGTCA
The DNA here is from genome assembly GCF_006408945.1 of Bifidobacterium sp. UTBIF-78. Taxonomy (NCBI): domain Bacteria; kingdom Bacillati; phylum Actinomycetota; class Actinomycetes; order Bifidobacteriales; family Bifidobacteriaceae; genus Bifidobacterium; species Bifidobacterium sp. UTBIF-78. The sequence goes on along the minus strand of NZ_JFAO01000031.1, from coordinate 39,644 downwards.
ATCAGCGCCAGACGCACACCGGACACCGGGCCGGAGAACGGCAGACCGGAGATCATGGTGGAGGCGGAAGCGGCGTTCAGGGCGATGACATCGTACGCATCGTCCGGGTTCACGGCGAGCACGGTCTCGACGACCTGCACCTCGTTACGCAACGTGTGCGGGAACAGCGGGCGCAGCGGGCGGTCGATGATACGGCAGGCGAGGATGGCCTCGCTGGACGGACGGCCCTCACGACGGAAGAACGAGCCCGGGATCTTGCCCGCGGCGTACATCTTCTCTTCGACGTCGACGGTCAGCGGGAAGAAGTCGTAGTTCTCCTTCGGGCTGGAGCCGGCGGTGGTGGTGGACAGGATCATCGAATCGTCGTCCAGATAGGCGGCGACGGCACCGTCGGCCTGCTGGGCAAGACGGCCGGTCTCGAAGCGCAGCGTGCGCTTACCGAACGATCCATTGTCGATGACGGCCTCAACGGCCTTGATTTCGGGACCCTCCATAGGGTTCCTCCTTCTGTTTTCTGTTATTCCTACATACTGTCCGCGGCTGCGTGCCGGGCGTCTGGCCTTCCGGCCGCCCGATACCGGTTCGTCTTCGGTTCTTCCGCGCCCCGGTCGTCCCGACCGTGCGCCGATGCGACTGGACCGAAGCTCGCATGCACCGCGATTGTCCTCTTCAGCGGACGTCACATACCCTCGTCGGCGGCGACCCCCTGGCCTCCGCCCCTCGTGTCAACCCGTCTCATTCGGGCTCTCTTATCGGCCGATCCTCGTGTCCACAGCCCTCATGTACTCGATGTACTCGCGCGTCCATGAGCCTGCGGTCCGCGACGGCCTGTTCACTCCCGGCACCTTCGGTGCCCACGGCCGCCGTCTTCCGGCCTATCCTCATAACCCTCTTGCCGTTGTTGCCGTTGGCTGGCGATATGCAAAACGCCCGAGCACCATCCTAGGTGCTCGGGCGGAAGTCTTCAATTATCGACGCAGGCCCAGGCGCTCGATCAGGGAGCGGTAACGGTTGATGTCCACGCGCTTGAGGTAGTCAAGCAGACGACGACGATCACCGATCATGAGCTGCATACCACGACGGGAGTGGTGGTCGTGCTTGTGCTGCTTGAGGTGCTCGGTCAGGTCGGAGATGCGCTTGGACAGCAGGGCCACCTGGACCTCCGGGGAGCCGGTGTCACCTTCGTGCGTCGCGTACTCGTTGATAATCTGGGTCTTTTCTTCAGCCGTCAGTGCCACGGCATCCTCCTTAATTGTGTTCGTTGCGCGGTGATTCGGGTGGGTGTACCCGAAACGCTCTCTATCCGCGGGCGAAATCACGCCAAATGAAAACTATAGGTCGAGGGGCGGACGGAGGTGGATGGAGGCGAATAGAGAGCGCGGTTTGACGCGCTCACGTCATACGGTCGGACATACGGTCGGACATACAGTCATACGGTCATACGGTGGTCAGCACGCCGCCGAACAGCACCACAAACAGGGCGAGTGCCTCAATCGCGAAGTACAGGATGAAGCTCGCCCAGCTTTTCGTCAGCACGTTAAGCGGCGAGGTCTTCTTGATGACCACCAGAAGCCCGACGAAAATCACGGCATACACGGCGACGCCGATCGCAGCGGCGATGATGCCGACGTTCGCCGCGTTCGCCAATCCCGCCTGATCGCCGTACACCACGTATGTGGAGTACCAGAAATTGAGGTTGAGCATGCTCAGGCCCGCCACGAACTGCTCGGCGGCCAGTCCCAGCACGAACACCACCAGCCAGGGCCAGGACGGCGAGACGACCACCGCCATCGCCAATCCCACATAGGTGATGACGACCGTAGACCATCCCACAAGGGCAATGCCACGCGGGTCGATGCCGCCGAGTGCCGCGGTGACGGTCAGCGTGTCGTTGACGGCCAACGAACGGCCGAACCAGTAGGGGCCTACGATGGCGGCCAACACCGCGAGAATCAGGACCGCCCAGCGCACGGGATGCGACCGGCGACGCTCGATGTCTGCCAGAGACAGGTCGGTTTCGGGGATGGAGGGGTCGGGGTGCTTGGAAACCTCGACGGTCTCCACTTTACCGCCCACCACCTCGACGGCTTCGTTCGGTTCGACGGGCGCGTCGGGCAGTGTTGGTTTGATGAGCTGGGCGAGTTCAGACTCGGCGGCGGATGCGGGCGTCGCGGAGGATGATGCAACGGAGGCTGGCGCAACAGCGGATGCGGACGCAGTGGATGCGGGTGCAGCGGCGGCGGATGCGGCAGTTACAGGAGTCGCGTCAGGCGAAGTCACGTCAGGCGCGGCCTCGACATTATTGGGTTCCGTCACGTCCTGACGTACTGCAACATCCCCCTGTTCAGACATCTCAGCCATCTGTTCAGTCATGTTGGAATTCAGAGCATCCGCGGTCTTGTTGGCACGCGCCATACATCCCCCGTCCTGTCCCATCGCGGCGGCCGTTGTCGCTATCGCCGCCGACCGCCGCCGGTTCGTTCATTACGTATCGGTTATATGGTACTCGCGGTTGTGCTGCGGGGGCGATGAAGTCGCGAGACAGCGCCATGCACAAGATTCAAGTCAGCTCGTCTACAGGTTGCGGGAGGAGTCTCTGGAGTCGTCTTCCCGGTCGGCCCCTGCTTCTTCTTGTTGTTGGGTTTTGTCGCCGTGTTCTCCGCCGTCCTCTCTCATTCCTGCATCGAGGATGCCCTTCAACGATTCCGATGCCCGTATCTTCAGGGGGCGCTTCCCAGATTGAATGACAAGGCCCATGTCCATGAGCTCCCCCACATACTTTCTCGCGCTCTGCTTGGATAGGCCGATATGATATGCGGCATCGTCCAGCGTCATGGACTTGGACGAGTCGAACATCTCCTCCTGGATCACGCCGTACAGTATCGAGACCGCTTTCGCGGACAGACCGTGCTTCCGTTCAAGCTGGTCACAAACCGCCTCGCCTTTGCCGAGCCGGTCGACCCTGACCTCGAGTTCGTCGATCAGCTCGTCCTGGGCCCGTTGGATGAACCCGAGGATGGTGTTCACGAAGAACGTGAGCTCGCCGCAGTTCAGCTTGTCCTCCGCTTCCATGAACGCCTTGTAGTAGGCGTTCTTGTTTTCCGCGATGGTGCGGGACAGCGACAACACGGTGGGCACGGTCAGGTCGTGGTTCAGGTATAGGGCCAGGAGGTACCGACCTGTCCTGCCGTTGCCGTCGTAGAACGGGTGAATGTATTCGAACAGGAAATGCGACATAATGGCCGCCGTCAGCCGGGGAATCTCGTCGGAGGTCGCGAGATGGATCATGCTGGTGAGAAGTGCGCTGATGTTGCCTTCGCCTGTGACTCCGTTGTGGATTGCGAGCCCGCGAGGGCCTTGTATCTCCACGTCGCCCTTCCGGAACAGCTCGCCGTCCGGCTTGTCGTTCTTGTCGATTTCGTCTAGCACGACCTTGTCGTAGATGTCGCGGATGTCCGCGATCCCTGACGGCAGTGCGGAGTCCCTGTCCGTGAGGTGCAGATACAGTTTGGCAAATTCACTGAACCTGGCCTTGGCGTCGTCGCCTCCCTTCCTGGCCTTTTCGGCCGCGGCCACGGCTTCCCGGGTTTCCTTGCGGGTGCTGCGTACGCCTTCCATCTCGTTGGTCGCGAACAGTTCCTCGCTGATGGAATGCCGTATGTAGTCCCAGCGCATGACGCCGGGGAACTGGTTCCAGAGCCGGGATATCCGCCGCTCCGCGAGGAGTACCTTCTCCACGAGCAGGGATGTCTCGCGTGGCGCGGCGGCGAACAGTTCGCCCAGAGGGGTGACGACCCCGGTCCTAAATGTGGAGTCCGCCTCGAGCCGTTGCCGAGCAAGCTTCGCATGGTTGTTGAAGGCGTTGTTCGTCCTATCGGCGTGAAATACCCGTGCCAAACTCCTATATTCCATGCCCATTGTCCAAGCATTCTTTCCTGATTTGACCTATAAATTATAGAAACTATAAAATAGAGAGAGGAATAAGTCAAACAAAACTGTTTATAATATAAACAGTATAAATTCTAGACGATTGAAATCATTCCCGATTATTTTCCCGACGTCAGGGAATGGTCTAAGTCAATGTTTCCAATGGTTTTGAACCAGTCCTGATTTCTGGATGCCCCATGCTCGCGTCATTCGTCGATGTTGGAAGCGAGATTGCGGGAATCCTCGTAGGCGGCGAGGTGCACTTCTCCCCGATGAAGCTGTCCCCTACGAATCCGGCGTCATCAAGCAGATGAGACCGCGCCATTACGCTATTTATAAGGCATCAACACCCGCTACGTAGTAGTAGTCACTCAGCGATTCATCATTAACACCCAACAACCACATTCGGTTCCGATATCTTGTTCGATGTGGGCTTCAACGCCTCTTCCTAACTGTCGGTCAGAGGCGACCCTATTAGTCGCCCTATTGGTCGCCCTATCTTGCCTTTCTGCGCTTGATTTTGCATCATGGCGCAGCAGTATGCGGCGTTGCAAGCAGATACACAAAAGGCCGGAAACCCTTGAAATCGTTGGGTTTCCAGCCTTTTCGAGTGGAGCGGATGACGGGAATCGAACCCGCGTAATCAGTTTGGAAGACTGAGGCTCTACCATTGAGCTACATCCGCGTGTGGTCGTCGCTTTTGGCGACTTGGGCCATTATACACATTTCTTCGGGCGTCGCAACCGGCGGCGAGCATAATGGAGCTCATCGGCAGACGGTAAGTATGCGGAATGACAGGGCAATCGCGCACTCGTCGTCTCCAACACGGTCACAGCAGACGGTAAGTATGCGGCGTAACGAAGCAGTCGCGTACTTACCGTCCCTGATGAGCCCAATAGAGACGGTAAGTACGCGCGACCTTCGACGAGACGCGTACTTACCGTCTGCCAGGACCCCACGAAAGGCACCGCGCAGTCAGCGCAATCCGACTCAGTCCACGCACGCCTCACAGCCGCACGAACCGGGCCTCGTACGGCTCGAGATCGACGTCGAACGGTTCGGCGATGATGCCGTCACTGGCGTTGAGGTGCGTGTGCTGGGGCTCGTCGGAGAAGTTGAACAGGCCCACCAGCGTGGCGCCTGCCGAACCGGTATCCGCGCCGACCACATCCACACCAGCGGCATCCACGCGGGCCGCAGCCCCGCCAGCCGCGACACCGGCGACACCAGCACCACCCGCGTCAACCCCGTCACCCGCGCCATCCACCTTACGGACCACGGCAAGCACGGAATCATTGAACGTATCCCACGTACTCACCCACGCATCCGGCGCGAAGCACGGGTCGTGACGCTCCTCGCGCAGTCCTTCCATGCCACGCCATAGACGGTTCTGCAGCGTACCGGACTTCTTGCGCAATGCGGCGGCGGTCCAGTCGAACTTCGACCGATGCAGATTGCGGCTGTCCTCCACACGATCCGGATCGTCCTTGTAATCCCAGCCATTGAGCTGCCCGATCTCGTCGCCGCAGTTGAGCATCGGGAACCCGCGCAGGAACGCCATCGTCTGGTGCATGAGCAGGTCACGCTTAATCGAGGTCTCCAGCAGGGGCCGGTCGTGCGTAATGATCGCCCGCTCGATGCCGGTCAGCGAGGCCGTGGTGCCGCAGCTGCGGGCGTCTCGGGTGACGGCGTCATAGTTGTACAGTTCGCCCATCGACCAGCTGCCAGGCACCGCGCCCTCGTAGAAGTGGTACAGGAACTCCTTGTGCTTGAGCGGGTCGATGCCGAGCTCACGCTCCACGTCCTCATCCAGCCCCCAACCGATGTCGTCGTGGCAACGCAGGTAGTTGACGAACCAGCAGTTCTCGGGCAGGGCGTCGAGCTTGTCGATCTGGGCCTTGAGCAGGCGCACGTCGCGGCTGGCGAGCGCGCTCCACAGGTTTACCATGATGGACACGTTGTACAGCATGTGGCATTCGGGAGCCTCGGGCGTACCGAAGTACGCGGCGAGTTCCTTCGGCGCCATGACCACCTCGCCCTTGAGCACCACGGCGGGGCAGACGCATTCGAGCACGATGCGCAGCATACGCACGATGGTGTGGACCTGCGGCAGGTTGCGGCAATTGGTGCCCAGCTCCTTCCAGATGTACGGCACGGCATCGATGCGGAACACCTCCACACCGAGGTTCGCCAGATGCATCACGCTGCCCAGCATCGCCACCAGAACCTTGGGATTGCGATAGTTGAGGTCCCACTGGAACGGATAGAACTGGGTCATGACCCATTTGCCCATCTGCTCGTTCCAGGTGAAGTTGCCGGGTGCCGTATTCGGGAAGACCTGCGGTACGTGCGCGTCATACTCGTCCGGCACGGTGCGGTCATCGTAGCAGAAGTAGTAGTCCTGGTACTCCGGGTCGCCGGCCTGTGCGGCCTTGGCCCAGCGATGCGAGGACGCGGTGTGGTTCATCACGAAGTCGATGCACAGGCTGATGCCGGCGCGGCGCAGCTTCCTGGCGAGGTTCGCGAGGTCCTCGTTGGTGCCAAGCTTGGGATCGACGGTGTCGAAGTCCTCGACCGCATACCCTCCGTCGTTGTTCGGATGCGGCATCGTGAGCAGCGGCATGAGGTGCAGGTAGGTGAGCTTCTGCTCCTTGAGGTACGGGATCTTGTCGGCGAGCTTCCTGAGATCGCCGGCGAACAGATCGGTGTACATGGTCATGCCGAACATGTCGCCGCGCTTGTACCACTCCGGGTCCTGCTCGCGGGCCTTGTCGAGACGCTTGAGATCGGCGGGGCGGTCGGCGTACGCCTCGGCCATGCGCGCGACGAGCGCGTTGAAGGCGTCGTGATCGTCGTACAGGCTCATGAATAGGCGCTCGAGTTCGGCCTTACGGGACTCAAGACGGGCGGCGAACACCGGGCTTGCGGCGGCACGGGCCGGGCGCTTCCCGGCGGCACGATTGGCGACACGGGTCGCCGCCGCCTTGACGGTGCCGGCCGCGGATTTGACGGATTTGGCGGCTCGGCTCGTTTTCCGCGGTTGAGGCGTCACACCGACTGACGCAGCCGGAGCGACCTGCGACTTGGTCGCGCGCACACCCGTTTTGGCACCACTGACAGCACCGCCCACGGCACCCGCAATCGTCGCATTGACGCCACGCTTGGCTGCGCGGTTCGACTTGGCCTGATGCGTTGACTCACCTTGAGCCATAGGAAACTCCTTCGTCCCTGTTGTCCGCCGGTATCCGTCGCCGGCGTGTTGGGATACACGATATCAAACCGGTTCGATACCGGCAATCGCGGCACGCCGGAATGGCAGGAATGCAAGAACACAGAAAAGAAAAACGCAGGAATACAAGAGCGCAAAAGCGCAACATCAGCCAACGTCAATGATCACCACGGCGGAGGCGACCGGACCATCATGGCTCAGTGAAATATGGACGGACGGGATCGCCGCTACGCCCGCATCCGCTCCCCGGCGCGCAACAACCCCATCTCTGAACGCGAGCGCGACCTCACCGGAGAGCATCACATGCGGCACACCGTGCGAATCATCAAGGACCTCGACCTCGCGCCACGGGAAGTCGTCCAGCGTGAACGGATAGTCGGCCGACCCCAGCGCCTCACACCACGCCTTGAGGAACGCCTCCTTGCCGGCCCATTTGGCGGCCAGATGCACGGCCTCGCCGTCGCCCTTGGACCGCGCCCGTTCGGACGCCTGACGGACCTCACGCACCGAGAACAGCGCGCGCATGCGCGTGCCCGGCTCGGCGAGCTGCGTCGCGAACGCCGATACATCCACCACGTCATGGCCCAATCCGCACACACCCATACGCACCTCTCATCGGCAGAAATCCACTACGACACTTACCTACATGACAATAACCGGAACGACGGTCGCCGCAGCGGCGCGATCACGATTACGCACGATGACCGCCGCCGCCGTCCGCCCGCTTCGTCAGCCTGCCCTGGTCACGCATCCCGGGCTGCACCACAGCCCGCACACTCGAGCCTTCTTCGTACTGCGCGAAAGCGGTGGCGGTATGCATGACCCGGTCAGCACACTTCAATCCAACCAACCATCACACTCCAACCCGACCACACCACCCACGTCAGTCAAATTGTTGACCTGCAAGAACGAATCAAATAACCGTTGAAATTCAAGGCAACACTCGACAATGACACATTTTGTAGTCAAACGTTTGACGTCTTAACTTGGTTAACAACAAACAAGCCAACGAAGGCCGCGCAAGCCACCGCAACGCCGCACGGCACCGATAACCAACCAACAGCCCGTACACCCACATTCGAGGCCCGCCAGCGGTCCGCACGACCGCAAGACCGCAAGACCGGCGCGGACACCGGCGCACCACCAGCGCACGCCCGGCAACCGCAACCAGACGCGAGCAGACACGAAAGCAGCCACAAGGAGGGAACGCATGGTCACGATGAAGCACATCGCCACCCAAGCCGGCGTATCCATCTCCACGGTCTCGCTGGTGCTCAACGGGCATGACGCCGGACGCGTGAGTCCCGAAGTGGCCGAGCGTATACGCGGCATCGCCGAAGGACTCGGCTACCGCACCAACCGACTCGCCAGCGGCCTACGCACCAACCGCAGTCGCATCATCGCGTTCCTCAGCGACGAGGTGGCCACCACGCCGTTCGCCGGCCGCATGATCGAAGGCGCGCAGGACGCCGCCCGCGCCCTCGGATACCTGCTCATCACCGTCGGCATCAGCAACGGAGGCAAGAGCACCGGTTCCGACCGCGAGATCCTGGCGCTCAAGCAGTACGGCACCGACGGATTCATCTACGCGCGCATGTTCAACCAACGCACCCTCTTGCCGCAGTCCCTGCGCGGTTGCAAGGTGGTCGTCGCCGATTCGACCGACGCCACCGATGACGCGCCCAGCATCGTGCCCGATGAGCACAGCATCGGCTTCAAGGCCACCAGCCATCTCATCGACGCCGGATGCCGGCGCATCGCCTACGTGGGCACCATCCACAACATGATCGCCCAGCCGGGCCGCATCTCGGGATACGTGGACGCCCTCGCCGCGCACGACATACCGTTCGACCCCGAACTCATGATCAACGTGGAGTCCGGCAGCGACGCGGCGGCCCGCATGCCCGCGTTCTTCGACCGTCATCCCGATGTGGATGGGTTCTTCTGCTTCAACGACACGCGCGCGTGGAGCATCTACACGGAGGCCATCCGCCGCGGGCTGGCGATTGGCAAGGACATCGCCGTGGTGGGCGTGGACAACCATCAGGTCATCGCCGAGGCGCTCGACCCGCCGCTGTCCACCGTGGAGCTGCCGCATTACGAGATGGGTTACTGGGCCGTGGGCAAGCTGGTCTCGATGATTGAAGGGGCCGAGATCGCGCCGTTCCCGAAGGAGGGCTATCCCGTTGACCGCGTGCCGCTGCCTCCGCTCACCGACCACGCGGCGAAGCTGGACTGCAAGCTGAGAATCAAACAGTCCTGGATGAGGCCGCAGCGCACATAGGCTGGCCGCGCGCGGGCCAGCCCGTGCGTGGCCAGCCTGAGCGATAGCCCATTCTGAATCCCCGGAATCCCCGTCTACCCACGCCTTCCCGGTTCCTTCGGCAAAGAGCCGGTCCACGAGCCTGGCCCACCCGCCTGAGCCACTCCCGGCCCACCCGCCTGCCTCACACTCGAACCACCTATCCATCCGAACCGTCCACATTCCAACATCGAACCGGTTCGACACCCAACACAACTTACCCCTCACCATTCAAGGAAGAACAAGAAAAGAAGGAGGAGCATCATGCCCCACACCATCAGGCGCGCATCCGCCGCAAGGCGCACCGCCAGAAACCGCACGGTCACCCGCGCACTCGCCGCGACGCTTGCCATCGCGAGCCTCGCGACCGTGGGCGGCTGCGGCGAGGCGGCTCGCGCGGCGGCGAAGGCCAACGCCAACGAAATCACCATCTGGACGCATTCGGCCGGCAGCGAGGCCGAGCTCGCCGGCATCCAGCAAATCATCGACGACTACAACGCCAGCCCCGACAAGAAGGCCACGGTCAAGCTGCAAGCCTTCCCGCAGAGCTCGTACAACGACTCCATCATCTCCGCATCCTCCGCGAACAACCTGCCGTGCCTGGTGGACGTGGACCAGCCGAACACCCCGTACTGGGCGTGGGCCGGCATCCTCGAGCCGCTCACCGACGAGGCGCTGCTCGAACGCGCCGACGACCTCATGGAATCCGGCAAGGGCACCTGGAACGGCGACCTGTACACCGTGGGCTACTTCGACGCCACGGTGGCCCTGTTCGCCCGCAAATCCGTGCTCGACAAGCTCGGCATCCGCGTGGCCACCGTGGACGAACCGTGGACCAAGGCCGAGATGGACGACGCGCTCGCCAAGCTCAAGGCCAGCGGCGAATGGACCTACCCGTTCGAAATCGGCACCGCCGACAACAAAAGCGAATGGTATGCCTACGCCTATGCTCCGATTCTGCAGTCATTCGGCGGCGATCTGATCAACCGCGACGGCTACCAAAGCGCCGACGGCGTGCTCAACGGCAAAGAGGGCAAGGCATTCGCCCGCTGGATGCGCGACCTCGTGGCCAAGGGCTACATCTCCTCCAAGGGCGGCTCGGACACCGCGCTCGACTTCGTCAACAACAAGTCCGGACTGCTTTACGGCGGCATCTGGTCGATGAGCACCTTCAAGAAGTACGCCAAGGACTACGACGACATCGTGGTCATGCCGATGACCGACTTCGGCCACGGCTCGGTGACCGGCGGCGGCTCCTGGACCGTGGGCATGACCCAGTCCTGCCCGAACAAGGCCGCGGCACAGGACTACATCCGCTTCTCCCTGCAGGACAAGTACGTCGCCAACATAGCCAAGGCCGGCATGAACATCCCGACCACCGAAGGCGCGCAGAAGCTCGTGCCCGAGTTCTCGGACGGCGGCGACATGCAGATCTTCACCGAAATCTCGAAGAAGTACGTCAAGATGCGCCCGGAGACCCCGGCCTACAACTTCATCTCCACCGAGTTCCGCAAGACCATCGGTGACATCATGAACGGCGCCGACGTGGACACCTGGCTCGACAAGGCGGTCAACCACATCGACGGCAACATCCAAGGCGCCGACGGCTACCGGAAGAACTGACCGGAGAACTGAGAGGGAATCATCATGACCAACGCAACCGCAACCTCCGCGAGCGCCACGAACGCCGCAATCGACGGGCATTCCGACGCACCCGTCGCAACGCCCGTCGCCACACCCGCACCCGCACCGACCCGGCACAAGCGCACCGCCGAACAGCGCCACGAGAACGCCGTAGGCTGGGCGATGCTGCTGCCCGCATCCATCCTTCTGCTGCTGTTCATCGGCATCCCCGTGCTGCTGGCCTTCGGTCTGGCGTTCACCAATGCCCGCACGATCAGCCCGAACCCCACCCGGTTCATCGGCATCGAGAACTTCACCCGACTGTTCTCCGACCCGACGTTCTGGTTCGCGCTGCGCAACGTGGTGGTGTTCGCCGTGGTCGTCGTGCCGGTGCAGGCGGGCCTCGGACTGCTGCTCGCCGTGCTCATCAACAAGCAGGTGCGCTCCTCCGTGTTCTTCCGCACGGTCTACTTCCTGCCCGTGGTGACCTCGATGGTGGTGGTCTCGCTGCTGTGGATGTTCATCTATCAGAACGACGGCATGCTCAATCAGGTGATGGCCAAGCTCACCTTCGGTCACTGGCAGGCCGTGGACTGGCTCAACGACCCGCGTACCGCGATGGGCGCCATCATCGTGATGTCCATCTGGCAGGCCGTGGGCCAGCACATGCTCATCTGGCTGTCCGGCCTGCAGACCATCCCCGGCGAGCTGTACGAGGCCGCCGAACTGGACGGCTGCAGCGCCTGGGAGCAGTTCAAGAACGTGACCTGGCCATGCCTGCGCTCCACGCGCAACATGATCCTCATCACCATCACCATCGCCGCGATGAGCCTGTTCACGCAGATTAACGTGATGACCCAGGGCGGCCCGCGCGACGCCACCACCACCGTGGTCTTCGAGGCCGTGCGCTCCGGCTTCCAGCAGCAGGAGATGGGCTACGCCTCCGCGATCACTCTTGTGTTCTTCTGCATCATCATGGTGATCACCGGCATCCAGCGGCACCTGACCCGCGAGAAGTAAGAGACGAGAGAAGGATTTTACGATGAGCAACGCAACGACCATGGCCGCGCACGACAAGCGCGCGGCGAAGGAATCCAAGAAAGTGGCCTACAAGCACAACCGGCTGTCCGTGGGCGGCTGGATCGTGCGCATCCTGTTCGCCTGCCTGTTCTCCTTCCCGCTGATCTTCATGGTGGTCAGCTCCCTGAAGCCCGACGACGAGATCATGGCCGACCTGGGCTCGATCAAGGCGTTCCTGCCGGTCGGCCACATCTCGCTCGAGAACTACGCGCAGGTCTTCACCCGCGTGCCCGCAGCCACCTTCCTCATGAACTCGGTGATCATCACCGTGGTGACCGTGGTGCTCGGCGTGATCGTCAACTCGATGGCGGCCTTCGCCATCCAGCGTCTCGAGGTGCGCGGCAAGAAGGTCATCTTCACGTTCATCCTTGCCACGCTCATGGTGCCGTTCGAGACGTACGCGATCCCGCTGCTGTGGTGGGTCAACCAGCTGCCGCGCCCGGTGGTGGACCAGTTCGGCCTGTACTTCACCCGTGGATGGATCGACACTCTGCCGGTGCAGATCGTGCCGTTCATCGCCAACGCCTTCTCCGTGTACCTGTACATGCAGTACTTCGAGACGATTCCGAAGGACCTCAACGAGGCCGCCCGCGTGGACGGCGCCGGCTGGTTCCGCATCTACTCGCGCATCGTGATGCCGCTGTCCGGCCCGGCCACCGCCACCGTGGTGATCCTGAGCTTCCTGCCGATGTGGAACCAGTACGTCTGGCCGCTCATGGTGGTGCAGTCCGAGAACCTCAGGCCCGTGATGATCGGCGTGCAGTACTTCCAGCAGATGACCACCTCCTGGGGCCAGATCATGGCCTACAGCTCGCTGATCACCGTTCCGATCATCATCGTCTTCGTCCTCTTCCAAAAGCAGTTCGTCAGCTCCATCGCCTCCTCGGGAGTAAAGGGCTGAGAGTCCAAAGGAAGCCCAGTGGGCTTTCGACGACTCTCAGCCTGAGCGAGACGACAGTCAAGCAAAGGCAATACCCGCCAGAGGCGAGTCCGTAATTGCGGACTGAGCCGTTAAGAAAACAGTCCGGTGGACTGTTTTTAGGCTCAGCCGAGCGACGACAGTCGCGAGGTAGCACTGAGTCTCGCCAGAGGCGAGTCCGTAATTGCAGAATTGAGCCTCGCCGAAGACGGACCTCCCCTAATCCTGAACTGCGAATTCGGCTCCCCTCTTTGAGGGGAGCTGTCAGCAAGGCGACTGAGGGGAGCCCCAGACCAAGCGAGCCTCAGACCGAGAGGCCCCAGCCTCGCCAAAGACCAACCTCCCCTAATCTCCGGGCCACGCCTCGGCTCCCGTCTCCGAGGGGAGCTGTCAACGAAGCTGACTGAAGGAGCCCAAGGTCAACGGCCCCAGCCTCGCCACAAATCAATACTTGCCGGATGGGCTTTCCCTTTTTCACCCATCCGGCATAACCCATATTCGGACGGTGCATACCATTACCCGACAATCCCTATCCAATCCGCCCCGACCACACCGGCGGGCACGTCACCCTTACCCCACCTAACCATCCAGCTCAGCCACATCGGCTGGCACGTCACCCCCGCGTCACCCATCTGGCCATCCACCCCGCCTGACCATCCACCCCAACCGCAATCGAACCCATCCCACCACGGCAAACCGCGCCGACGACCACGACGCGCCCGTCGACAATCCTGATTTTGCCGTATTCCCGACCTCAAGGAGTATGTTCCCATGACCAACATCATCAACGCCGACGGCTACACCTCGTTCGAGGCGTTCGCCGAATACCACGGCGACGGCAACACCCCCGCCACCCTGCGGCTTACTCCCGCGAATCCGAACGTGTCGCCGCTTGAGGCGCATCTCGACGCCGCCGAGCGTCGCAAGCGCATCATCCTGCCCATCGACCCCGCCGAGCACTACACCCTGCATATCGACGGTCTCACATTGGGCTTCGCCTACCTGTCCGGCGGCGAAAACCTGCTGGAGCGCGGCATCCGCATCGTCACGCCGGACACGCGCGCCGCCGCGCACCGCCCGCGCGCCCACTTCGAGCCGGCGCAGCACTGGATGAACGACCCCAACGGCCTGTGCCGCTTCCAGGGACACTATCACCTCTTTTATCAGTTCAACCCGTACGGCTGGCAGTGGGACAACATGCATTGGGGCCATGCCGTGAGCCGCGACCTCCTCCACTGGACCGACCTGCCGATCGCGCTGCTGCCGCAGGACGACCTGCCGCGTGACCCGAAGCTCGCCGGCGGCGCGTTCTCGGGTTCGGCCGTCACCGTGGACGCCGACGGCCGTATCGTGCCGGGCGACGAAGCGAGCGCCATCCGCATCTACCTGACCCGTCATTGGGAGCGCCGTGGAGACCACGATTCCGTGGAGGAGACACAGACGACGGCCATCAGCACCGACGGGCTGACCTTCAGCCCGGAGACCACGGTGATCCGCCGCCCTTCGGAAGACATGGGCCGTGACTTCCGCGACCCGAAGATCGATGACACCCTGTTCGACGGCACGGCGCTGGCCGGAACGCCGACCATCGTGGTGGCCAGCAACCTGCCGTCCGAACAGGCACCCGCCATCGGCGAGGACGGTTCCGCCCCGGTACCTGCGAACCATGAATCCTTCTGGTACGCCGATTCACCGTTCGACAATGCCGGCCAGTGGCAGCCCGACCTGACGCGCACGTCGGCACTTGCCCTGTTCCGTGCCACCGACACCGATCTGGACAAGGCCGAATGGCGTTATGCCGGCCCGCTGCTGTTCGAGACCGGCCTGCCCGAAACGTACACGTACGAGTGTCCGGACGCCTTCTCGCTCGGCGGCACGGCCGTGACAATCGGGTCCGTGATGAAGCTGCGTGACGCCTCCGGACGGTTCCAGCCCATCCGCTGGTACACGGGCGCCATCGCCGGCGACACGGCGGATGCCCCGAAGTTCCGCGTGGACCATACCGGTTGGTGCGATTTCGGCTCCTGCTACTACGCGGTGCAGTCATTCCGCGACCGTCATGCGGCGGCGGACGGCACCCCCGTAGACCGCCGTATCGCCATCGGCTGGCTGTGTGACTGGTTCGGCGTGCGCATCAAGCGCGACGACTACGCCAACGGCGTGATGAGCCTGCCGCGCGAGCTGCATGTGGCGGACGGCCGTCTGACGTCCCGACCGGTTCAGGAGGTCTACGACCTGCTGATCGGCGACGTGCTGGGTGAGATTTCGGTCAAGGACTCCGCGGCTGCGAACGGCATCACGAACAACACCGCAGATGGCAGCGCGGATGGCACCGCAAATGGCGCAGCAGCCACCGACGCTGAAACCCGGCGGTTCGCAGCGCCCAGTCACGCGTATTATGCGGACATCCACCCCAAAGCCGGTTCGGCGTTCTCGATGACGTTGGTCTCCGGCGTTCGCACCCAGCCGGACGGCACAGTCGCCGACGCCACACTGCGTCTGACGAGCGACGGCACCGCGGTGCATCTGACCACCACTGGATTGCCGACCGACGGTTTCGACTACGTTTCCGCCACCAAGCGCGTGGAGCGGGTGGAGGTGTTCTACGATCACGGCGTGGCCGAGGTGTTCGTCAACGACGGCGAGGATGCAGGCGCAATTCTCTTCGACTGCGACAACGTCAACGCCCCGGACTTCAGGACCGAGACGGCCATCAGCGGGCTCGCCGGTTCGGCCGTCGTGCGTGAACTGCGTAGCGCGCGTTAGTCTTGCTCAGCTCACAGCACCGCACACGCGCTTATCAGGATGGGCGTCCGCTCTCGGCGGGCGCCCATCAGCCGTATCGAGGAAACGTAATCGCCTGTCAATCGCCTATCTGCGTTACGAGGGGCTGGTCCGCATCCGAATAACAAGCACAACTGGCGTCTTCGTGGCATTCCCGGCGGGATTAGCCGGAGCGACCAGCCCCTCGTAACGCAGATACGCCCGATTCGAGCCTGTTCGAGCGAGATGGCCACGTCACGAGGGCTGGTCTGTATTCGAATCGCAGCATAACCGGCATCTTCGCGGCGTTCAGCTACTGACCAGCCCCTTGCTGCCCCAATTCGAGCCCATTCAAGCGGGATATCTGCGATATCTGCGTTGCAAGGGGTACTTTCGCCGCTTCCCGGAGACCTATCTGCTTTGCAAGGGGTACCTAATCGTACATATGCCAAGTACGAGCGTTGCAACGACGGCATTCCTACTCGCCATATCGCCCATCAGGTACCCCTTGCAAAGCAGTTACCTCTCCGCAAACCGCCCCAAGTACCCCTCACAACGCAGATACCCTATCTAAATCGACCCGTTTTCATCGCACACACCGCGCTGAGGACAATCTGGAAGTGCCCGCGAGGATCTGGGACCTGTTTCAACACACACACACCGCGTAGAAACTTCTACACCCGACACCGAACAGCCACTGGTTATTGAGCAATCCACATCATTACGGAAACGCGATCGCCTCATCGCACACCGCATAGCGAACGCCAATCGAGCCTTTTGCACCGCTAGTGGTCTGTCTCTAAATAATTGAGGGGTTCAACTTTTCCTCTCCCACAGTCAGCTTCGATGACAGCCTCCTCATCAGAGAGGGCCGATACCACTCAAACAATTGAGAGACGGACCACTAGGCTCGCATTCCGCCCCCTCGCTGCGGCGCAATCCGAGCGGGCTCCCATGGACAGCCCTGCATCAATGCGATCCCCATCCGCAATGGGGTGTATCTGCGCTACGAGGGGCTGGTCCGGAAGCGAATCGCAAACGCAAATGCAATCATCACGGTAATCCAATCGAGATTCACCGGATCGGGCAGCCTCTTGTAATGCAGATGCCCCTCACGCGCACCTCGTCCGGCGACCCACCGGAGGCCACCCATCATGTCATCTTGCCGAACGCAGCAGGCCATCACGGATACAAGCCCCATGTAGGCCTACACCACGCATCGGAATCATTATCATTCGGCGGCATCATCGCGATGCCATCGCGGTACGATGCGGGAAAATCGGTATTTTGACGTGTCGTACCGCAGTGGCGCGGTACGACAGCACGATTCAGGGGTTTTCGGCGTTTCGTACCGCAACCGCCATCTACAAAAGCCCGGAATTCCGCCAATCCTGCGCACACGTCCGGATTCACGTTCGAAACGCGCGCGGTACGATGCGCCAAAAAGCCCGAAATCCTCAAATCGTACCGCAACCGTTCTGAGATTCGGACCAACACATTCCATATATCAAAATGGTCCGCGCATCAGCAATAGATGCGCGGACCATTGTCCCACGATCAGACCGTCAGACCCTCAAAAGCCTGAAGTCAGGCTTCGTAGAAGCCGGACTCGCCAAGGCGAGCATCGGGATTCAGCAGCATCGCCTTTTCGACCTCGTGGTGGTCGTAGCCACGGCCGTCCTCGTGGAAGCGACGGTTGTCGATCGGCTCGTAGAGCGCGGCGCGACCCATCATGCCTTCCTCGAAGCGGCGGCGACCGGCGGCCAGTCGGGCGTTGGCCCGCTCACGCCAAGCCTCCAGCGCGGCCTCGCCATCCGCACGGGCCACAGCGGCCTCGAAGGCACCGGGGTGCACCAACGCCACGAATCCGCTCACATGACCGAAGCCGAGCGAGGTGGCCAAGCCGGCCTTGACCGGGCGACCCGGCGTGACGCGGCCGTACGAGTCCTCGCCGCCGCCGATGCGCAGCGGGCGGCGCAGCCAGACCATGTGGTCGTCGCGTGCCAGCTTCGGATCGACGCAGTCGAGGGCAGCGTTCGCCGGAATCACACCGGACTTGAACAGCTGGGTCAGACCGTTGACCTGGAAGATGCAGGCACCGCCCTTGGCGTGGCCAGTGAGCGTCTTCTGGGAGATCACGAACAGCGGGTTGCCGTCCGCACGTCCGATGGCGTGGGCCAGCGTGTTGTGCAGCTCGGACTCGTTCGGGTCGTTAGCGTTGGTGGACGTATCGTGCTTGGAGACCACGGCGATGTCGTCCGCCGTGACGCCGAGCGCGGCCAGATCGCGCACAAGCTTCGAGTCACGCCCACCGAGGCCGGCCGCCAGAGCGCCAAGGCCCGGTGCCGGAATCGAGGTGTGCGCGCCATCCGCGTAGCTGTGGATGAATCCAACCACGGCCGCGACCGGCAGACCGAGCTTCAAGGCCAGGTCGCCACGGGTCACGAGGATCGTGCCGCCACCCTGGGACTCCAGGAAGCCGCCGCGGCGACGATCGTTCGCACGGCTGAAGAACCGCGCGTCGATGCCCTTGCCGTACATTTCGGCGGAGTTGGCGGTGGCGTTCATGTTACCGAAGCCGATCACCGATTCCACGCCGATGTCGTCGATCGCGCCGGTGACCACGAAGTCGGCCTTGCCGAGCGCGATCTTGTCAACGCCCTCCTCAAGGGAGACCGCGGCAGTGGCGCAGGCGGAGACGGGCTGGATCATGTTGCCGTAACCGCCGATGTACGACTGCATGACGTGCGCGGCCACCACGTTCGGCAGCGCCTCCTGCAGGATATCGGTCGGAATCTCGTGGTTCAGGAAACGGTCGAGGTAGAGCTTGCGCATCGACTTCATACCGCCGAAACCGGTGCCCTGCGTCGAGGCCACCAGCGAGGGGTGGATCGACTGGAGGATCTCGGCGGGCGTGAACCCGGCCGACAGATAGGCGTCCACGGTGGTGACGATGTTCCACAGCGCGATCTCGTCCACGTCGCCGACCATCGAGGCCGGGATGCCCCAACGGGTCGGGTCGAAGCCGGTCGGGAACTGGCCGCCGACCGTGCGGGTCATGGCGGCGCGGCGCGGCACGCGGATCATCGAGCCGGCGTGGCGGGTCACGTTCCATTCGCCGGACTCGTCGTCCTTCGCGATGGAGGTGTGCGACTCGTCCAGCTTGACGTACTCGCGCGCGACCTCCTCGGACGGCACGGAGAAGGTGACGTCGTGGTCGAGGTAGACCTCGGCCTCCTCCTCGTCGGCGCCGTCCTTGTAGTCGTCGCCCATGCCGGTCTCGAACGGGCGGATGCCGGAGCGGGCCACGACCTCGTCGTGGTAGCGCTCGGCGATGTCCTCCTCGGGCACGAGGTTGCCGTCCGTGTCGTACCAGCCCGGCTTCGGGCTGTCCTGCCAAGTGACCAAGCCCATGTTCCACGCCAGTTCCAGCACGGCGCCGGCGTTGAGGTCAACACGGCCGTCCGGATGGATGCCGAGTTCGGCCTGGGCTCGCGTGCGGCCGGAGCCCCACGGGCCCAGCTCGCCGATGGACACGATGACGATCTCGTCCTCCGGGCGGGCGGTGACGCCCCGCCAGTCGGCAAGGTCCACCGGGGCCTGCCTGTCGATGATCGGGGTGGGCAGCGCCTTGAGGGTGGCCGGTGCCACGGCCGCGCCGCTTCCCTCGCCCGCCGCGCGGGAGCTCCCCTCAGCGAGGGGAGCCGAGGCAGAGGGCTCGACGGCTGCGGCGTCAGAGAGAGCCAATCCAGCGGCGTCCGCCTCCGCTTCCGCGCGCAGGGCCTTGATATCGATGGGCTCGCTGCCGAGGCCACCGGTCAGGTCCACGTCGAGCGGATGCTTGGCGGCTTCCTCGCGAGACTCGGCCGTGCACAGGTCAAGCAGCTTGACCGCAATCTGCTCGGTGGAGTAGGTGTGGATGCCGTGGCGCTCGACGACCGCGACCAGCGGGTCGTTGCCGCCCATCAGCCCGGTGCCGCGCACCCAGCCGATCTTCGGGTGGGCGAAGGTGACGCGGTCGGACCACACGCGCTCGGCGTGGGCGCGGTTGACGATGGCGTCGAACGCGGACTTGACTTCGCCGTACGCGCCGTCGCCGCCGAACACGCCGCGGTTCGGGGAGCCCGGAAGGACGACGTGGAGGCGATGCTGCACGTCGGTGTCGGCACCGATCTTGGACAGCCCGGCGATCGCGCGCTCCACGCCCCAGAGCATGAGTCGCGCCTGCGATTCGAACAGTTCGCCCGAATCGGCGAGCGTGCCGTGAACCGGCGGCGCGGCGAACGGGAAGAACAGCGTCGGCTCGTATGCGGGCTTGAGGATCGTGGTGGTGGCACCGGTGGTCTTCTTCTGCACCGTGCCGACCCAATCCACCAAAGCGTCCACATCACGGAAGCTGGACAGGTTCGCGGGCACCAGCCACAACTTGGCGTCGCCGGTGGCACGCTCGCGGTAGGCCTGCTTGGCCCATGCCTTGACGGACGGCTTGAAGCTGTGAGAGGTGGCGATCACCGTCGCGCCGCCCGCGAGCAGGCCTTCGACCACCTGGGCGGCGATCGAGTTCGGGCTTACGCCGGTCACGATGGCGATGTCGTTCGCGAAGCGGGAGGCGTTCGCGTCGGAGGAGACGGGTTCAAGCGCTTCGGCGGCGACCTTCTGGAAGGCGACCTTGAGCTCGCTGATTCCCTCACCCGCTGCGCGGGAGCTCCTCTCAGCGAGGGAAGCCGAGAGGTGGTCGGCGAACCACTGGGCCTCGGCTGCGATGGCCTTGCCAAGTCCGATGAAGCTGCCGTTCAGTGCCGAAGCGTCCTGCTCGTAGAACGCGCGGGCCAGATCCTCGCGGGCGGAGGCCCAACGATCGTCGAAGAGAATGGCCTTGTTGGCGTCGAAGCGCGGTTCGACCTGCTTGGGCCAGTCGGAACCGAGCTCGGCATCGACGGCGGCCACCACGGCGGCGTTCTCGTCCTCGCTTTCAGTCGGCGCGGGGATGGCCACACCGAGCTCGCCCAGCACGAACCGGGCGGTGGCGGCGAGCACGCCGTTGGCGCCGGTGACCTTCTCGGCGAAGGCGTCGAGCGCGGCGGAATCAACCACGGCGCCGCCTGCGGCACCACCGGCGGTGGGCAGTGCGACGGCGATGCCCTTCAACTGGGCGACCGCTTCGACTGCCGCATCGATGAGCTTGTCCGCCTCGGCCTTGGACTGCACGGCCGCGGTCGGCAGTTTGGCGAGGTCGCCGCCGCGGGAGCTGGCGCCCTCACGGGTGTCGAGCAGGAGCGCGGCGAACACGCTGGCCACCCAACCCTCGCCAAGCTGCCAGACGCCGGTCACGCGGTCGCGGATGTAGGACTGCTTGACGCCGGCGGCACCGAACAGCGAGCGCAGACGGTCGCGCAAGGCTTCGGCAAGCACCGGGCCGAACGGCTTGTAGTTCGGGGCGGCCTTGTTGACGATCTGGGCAAGCTGGACGAGCGTGGCCTCGGCCGCGCCGTCCACGCTGGCCACGCCGAGCTCGGAGCTGATGTCCATGAGCAGCTGGTTACGACGCGAAGAGACGCCGTTGGTCAGCGTGTCGGTGGTGTCGTTGCTGCCGATCTGGTCGAGGCGCAGCTTGGCCGAGTAGGCCATGAGCACACCGATCGCATCGGAGGCGTGGAAGGGGAGGTCCGGCACGGCGGCGCCGGCGACCTGCCCTGATTGCAGGCCGCGCGAGGAGCTGGATGATCCAGTGGACTGTCCGGCGACGGAGCCGTCCGATTGGCCCGAGGCAGCGGCGCTCCCCTCAGAGAGGGGAGCCGAGGCGGCGGAACCCGGCTTGGCGACCCCGGAACCCAGCTTGGCAACGGCGGAGCCGCCGGCGGGAGCGGTCTCGACCGGCACGGGAGCCGCGGCCGATGCGGACTCGTCCGCGTCGTCGTCTGGCACGAGCGAATCGGAATCGGTCATGTACACGCGGCCTTCGTCGCGGCCGACGTTGTAGACGGTCACGTCGTCGCCGGCGAATTCGGGCAGTCGCAGGGTCTTGGCACCGAGGTTGGCGAGCGTCGGCGCGTTGCCGAGGCCGACCTCCACGTACTCCTCGACGCCGAGTCCGCCCTGCGCGCGCTTGCCGAACAGCAGCGCCTGCGTCTCGATCCAACGGACCGGGGATGCGAACTGCCAGGACAGCAGCTCGGTGAGCAGGAGTCGGCCGAGCTTCTGGTCGTCGGCGGCGTAGGAGTCCCACACGGCCGGGTTGTCCAGCGCCTCGCGGATACGCTCGGAGGGCACCACCTCGAGGATCTTGGCGGCGAACTCACGGGTCATCTCGAACGGCACGGCCACGAGGTTCGGGATGTAGCGGCCCACCAGACGTCCTCGGTAGTCGATGTGCTGCGGCAGCAACGCGTCGAGCTTGTCGCGGAACTCCGGCACACCCTTCCTGAGCAGCGTGGAGTGGAACGGCACGTCGATGCCGGGCACCAGCATGAAGGCCGGCTTGCCGCCCGCCTCGCGGGCACGACGGTTCGCGTCCTCCTTGAGGGCCTTGAGACCGGCGATCGTGCCGGCGATCGCGTACTGCTGGCCGGCGAGGTTGTAGTTCACGATCTGCAGGAACTCACCGCTGGCCTTGGCCACGGATTCCACGTACTCCTTGACGTGCGCGTCGTCCACGCCGAACTGGTTCGGACGGAGGGCACCCATGCGGTAGTTGGAGCGGCCCTGGGCGTCACGGTCGATGAGGTGATGCATGGTCGAGCCGCGGTGGAACACGAGCTCCAGCACGGTTTCCAGCGGAATCACGCCGGCGAACGCGGACAGCGCGTTGTATTCGCCGAGCGAGTGGCCGGCGAAGTAGGCGGGCCAGATGTCGGCGCCGGCCTCGCGCAGACGGGCGGTCTGCGCGAAGGCCACGGTGGCGAGCGCCACCTGCGTGAACTGCGTGAGGTTGAGCAGGCCCTCCGGATGACGGTAGGTGACACCGTTGGCGGTGAGCTCCTTGGGGTTATCGCGCACGAGGCCGATGATCGAGAAGCCGAGCTTGGCGCGGGTGAGCTTGTCGGCACGCTCCCACACGTCGCGGGCGGCGGCGGACTTGGCGCGCTCGTCGAGCACCATGCCCTGCTTCTGGATGCCCTGACCGGGGTAGACGAAGGCCGCACGGGGTGCACGAATCAGTGCGGTGCCGCGCGAGACGAGCTGGCCGTCGATACGGCAGGTGACCTCGAAGGTCATGCCGCCGTGGCGCACCTTGCCTACGCGTTCCACGGAGATCTCAACGACATCACCCAGCTGGACCATGCCGTACATGTTGTACGTCCAGCCGGCGATCTCGTAGTGGGCGCCCTTGGCGTCGGTGGCCTGCACCGCGTGCTGGGCGGTGGCGGACAGCCACATGCCGTGCACGAGCGGGGCCTGGAGCCCGGAGATGCGGGCGCCGCGCACCGAGGTGTGGATCGGGTTGAAGTCACCCGAGGTGCGGGCGAACGCGGTCATGTCCGTGGGGGCGGTGACCTTCACGCGACGCAGCAGGCGGCGGGGCGTGGCCTGTACCATATGCAGGCCGCGCGAGGAGTCGGACAGTCCGGTGGACTGTTCAGCGACGGAGTCATCCGCTTCCTTATCCAAAAGGGCACCACCGAACTCGGGCGCATCCGCCGGCAGCGCGTCGGAGTAGACGCGCCCGCGAATGGCGAACCGCTCGGTCTCACGGGCCAGCAGCGTGCCGTCGGACGCGGTGTGGATCACATGGATGGTCACCACGCGGCCGGACGCGGACTCGAAGTAATCCTCGGCCCAGGAGGTGAGGGCCACGGTCTCACCGGTATGGCGCAGCAGCTCCTCCTCGGTGACCTCAAGCTCGATGAGGTGGTCGAGGTGGACGGCGTTGAGCAGTCCCTCGATGACCGGGTAGCCCTTGACGGACACGGAGCCGAGCGCCGCGTAGATAGCCGGCCATGCCGGGCCGACCAGCGCGTCCGGCGCGATGCGGCTGGGCTTGAGGCTCGTCGGCAGCGCGCCGCCGGTGGCCGCCTCATGGTCGAAGCCGAGGTTCGCGGACAGCGTGTAGGAGGCATCAGCCTCGCCAAACGGCCTGCCCTCGGCCGCCACGATCTCCGGCATCGCGACGAGCTTGTCGCCGGTGATGGCGGTGTTGCCGATGCCGGCGGTGGCGGCGAGCATCGCGTAAACATCCGGGATGAGTCGTTCGCGATCGACGACCGGCACGCGACCGGTCTCGGTGCCGTCGACGATGAGCGGGATGACGATGTCGCGCACGGCGTGCTTGGTCACGCCGCCGTCCGGATCGTTGTCCCAATAGGTGTCGAGGTGGATGTCAAGGTCGTACTTGCCAGCCTGCTCGTCCACTGCGCGAATCTCGTAGTGCGGGTCGTTCAGCGCGGTGCCGTAGGCGGGGTTGTCGGTGATGTGGCCCACCCAGGAGATGTTCGGGGACTTGCGGATGAAGTCCTCGGCACTTACGGCCTCGCCTAGCGCGGCGAACAGCCGCTCGGACTCGCCGTCCGGTTCGGTGGAATCCGCAATATCAACGGAGTCCACGGCCTTGTCCTTGGACTTCCCCTTCGCCTTGCCCTTCTTATCCTTCTTGGACTTGCCCTTGCCTGACACTTCGGCCACAGCCTCGGATGTTTCGGCGGTCTCCACGGCATCAGACTCGCGCTCGGATTCGTCGCCCGCCTCCGGCTCGGCATCTTTGACGCGCTCGAGCGCGGCGGCCTCGAACCGGCCGAGGATCGAGGCGACCGGCTCGTCCACGGTGGTGATGCCGGCCACGGAGATCGGGCCGGGGATGGCACGCACGGAATCGGCGGAATAGCGCGGGTCCTCGGACTGCCAGAGCTGGTCCTGGCCCCACCAGCGCAGCAGGTCGTGGTCGATGACCGGCACGAACGGCATGGGCTTGGGGTATTCGCGCACGAGCACCGGGAACCAGGCCACATCGGCCGGCACGACCGTGATCTCAGCGGCCTGCGGATATGCCGCAGCCAACTTGTTCAGCGCCGGCGCAGGGTCGGCGGCGAGATCGTCGCGGGTCAGCAGACCGGCTGCGGCCGCGTCCTCGGCGGACGTGCCGTCGGCGGCGAACAGGCGGGAGGTGAACTCGCCGAAGTCCACGCCGCTGATGCGGGCCTCGATGCGCTGCAGCAGATGCTGGAAGCGATCGACGTAGGTGGGGTCCACCCACGGGAAGGCGAGTTCGGCGAAGCGCTTGGCCCAGTCGAGGTAGGTCATCGAGGCCAGGTCGCCGAAGTACGGCTTGGCGGTCCTGTCCAGCGCCTCGATAATCTCCTCGCGACGGGAGTCGAGCTCCTCGGGGTGCTTCATGACGCGCACGAGCAGACGTCCGCACGCGGCGGAGGCGTTCTCGAGCTCGTAGATGTCGGCGTGCAGGTGGCTCAGGCCCGAGGACACGCCGCCCACGGACTTGCCAGACGGCACCCAGTGCACAGCCTGCGGCGCGAACACGTCGGCCTCCGCGGCATCACCGGCACCGGCCACGCCCGGCGTCCTGACGAGCAGCTGCTTGACCTCGGGGCTGGTGTGCGCCTCCTTGGCGGTCATCACGGCGGTGCCCACGAGCACGCCGTCCACCGGCATGTCCGGCAGACCGTAGGCGCGGGCCCACTGGCCGGAGATGTAGTCGGCGGCGCGTTCGGGCGTACCCACGCCGCCGCCGGCCACCAGCACCAGGTTCTCGCAGGCGCGCACGTCGGCATAGGTGGTGGCCAGCAGGTCGTCGAGCGCCTCCCAGCTGTGGTGGCCGCCGGCCTCGCCGCCCTCCACCTGAATCATGATGACCGTGGGGGCCACGGCCTTGGCGATGCGCACCACCTGACGGATCTGGTCCACGGTGCCGGGCTTGAAGCTCACGTACGGTAGACCGTCCGCCTGCAGTTTCTTGATGAGTTCCACGGCCTCGTCCAGCTCGGGCACGCCGGCGGAGATCACCACGCCGTCGATCGGCGCACCGGACGCGCGCTTCTTGGGCACGATGCGGGAGGAGCCGAACTGCAGGTTCCACAGGTAGCGGTCCATGAACATGGCGTTGAACTCCACCGTGCGGCCTTCCTCGAGTTCCTCCTCAAGCTTGGCCACATGACGGTCGAACACCTCGGCGGTCACCTGGCCGCCGCCGGCGAGCTCCGCCCAGTATCCGGCGTTGGCCGCGGCGGCCACGATCTCCGGCTCCACGGTGGTGGGGGTCATGCCGGGCAGCAGCACCGGCGGCTTGCCAGTGAGCTTGGTGAACTTGGTGACGAGCTTGTCGCCGGCCGGCGTGGTCACCACGCGCGGCGCGAACGTCTTCCAGTTCTGCGTGCGCTCGGGTTCGCCCTCCAGAGTGGAGAGGGCGGCGCGTTCGGCGAGCGTCGTGGCCTCGACCACGCCCACGCCGGTGCCCTGCACCACGTTGCCGATGAGCTTGCCGAGCGTGGAGCCCGGGCCAAGGTCCACGATCCACAACTTGGCGGGATCGTTCACCTCGCCGAGCAGCGACTTGAGCCGTGCGGCCCAGTCCACATGATTGAGCAGCACCTCCTCGGCGAGCGCCCGGGTGCGGCGCTGCTCGAAGCCGCAGGCCGCGGCCCACTCCACGGTCTGCTCGACGGCTTCGGCCATGAGCGGCGAGTGGAACGGCAGGGTGACCTCGAGGTATTCGAGGGTGGGGTTGAAGACGGCGCCGCCGCGCAGCTTCTCCTCGCGCAGCTTGGCCTGATGCTTGTGCTCGCGCTCGGCGGCGACGGCGAAGGCGGCAAGGTCCTCGGGGTAGCCGGAGAGCACATGATGGTTGTCCGAGTTGGTGACGGCGACGGAGATCGGGCCGAGCGCGCGGCCCGTGCCCTTCACGCGGGAGATCAGCGTCTCGACCTGGGCCAGCGTCGCGCCCTTGACGGACAGCATCGGCGTGGCCTCGCCGGACTTGGCGTCGAGGCCGAGTTCGCGCACGCGGCGGGTGCCGGCCGCGCCGATCAGTGCCGCGACGGCCAGGATCTCGTCAAGCACGGGGGCTGCGGATTCGATGGAGCCGGCATCCTGGATGGCGCGGGTCATATGCACGGCGAGCACGCCCTGCGAGTGGCCGAGCACGGCGGCCGGGCGTGCACCGGGCACGTCGTAGCCGAGGTGTTCGAGGTCGATGAGCGCGCCGAGCTGGGTCAGCGCCACGCCTTCGACGGAGACCGTGGCGTCGGCGGCCGCGCCGAGGCGGGCCGGGTTCGGCGTGAAGCCGAACAAATCGACCGGGCGTCCGGTGGTGGCCAGCAGGTCGGCGGCGACCGGCGTGAGCAGTCGGTGCGCGGCCGCCGCATGGTTGCGCAGATCCTCGGCGAGGGTGGGGTCGGCGGTCTGGTCGGCGAGCGCGACCGGCCACGGGGTGGATTGTCCGGCGAAGGCGAGCGCGTGCGGTTCGTCGGCAAGTCGGTTGAGGAAGAAGGTGGTCATGTGATTCCTTTGATTCCTTGGGTTGTTGGTTTGTTGCGTAGGTTTGTTGCGTTGTGTGATGGATATGTTCTGTTGGGTACGTTTGTCGGGTTGATGCGATGGGCTCGTTCTCTTGGCGGCGTTTGGCGATTCGGATGGCTCCGTCGGCCGACAGCCCACCGGGCTGTCTCCCTCCTCGCGCGGCGACCCGCCAAGCGGATTGCCGCACTACAGCGGCTGGTTGCCGTGATGCTTGTCGGTGCGGCGCACACGCCGTTTGGTGGCGAGCGTGGCGAGGGATTCGACGATCACCTCACGGGTCTGTTCGGGGTCGATCATCGCGTCGATCTGCCCGATTTCGAGCGAGAGGTTCGCGTTGACCGTGCTGGTCTCGTAGTCCTTGATGTATTTGGCCCGCAGCGCCTCCACGTCCTGCCCGGCGGCCTTGGCCTTGGCCAGATCGTGACGGTGGATGATGTTCACCGCGCCGGACGCGCCGAGCACCGCGATCTGCGAGGAGGGCCACGCGAAGTTGAGGTCCGCGCCAATGGCCTTCGATCCCATCACGATGTACGCGCCGCCGAACGCCTTGCGCAGCACCACGGTCACCAGCGGCACCTGCGCGTTGGCGTAGGCGTAGATCACCTTGGCGCCGCGGCGGATGATGCCGGCGTGCTCCTGGTCGGAGCCGGGCTTGTAACCGGGCACGTCCACGAGGGTGACCACGGGAAGGTTGAAGGCGTCGCACAGACGTACGAACCGGGCCACCTTCTCGGACGAATCGACGTCCAGAATGCCGGCCCGCACGTTCGGCTGGTTCGCCACGATGCCCACCGGCTTGCCCTCGATGCAGGCGAAGCCCACGAGCGCCGAGGCGCCGAAGAGCTCCTGCACCTGCACGAATTCGCCGTAGTCGGTGATGCAGCGGATCACATCGAGCATGTCGTACGGCTGGCGTTCGTTGGCGGGCACGATGGTGGCGAGCCGCTTGGCCGTGTCCCGTTCGGAACGGGTGGCGGCGTAGGCGTAGACGGGCGGCTGGCTTTCGGCGTTGGACGGCAGGTAGGCGAGGACCGTACGCGCGTAGTCGATGGCGTCCGACTCGTCCTCGCCGAGGTAGTGGGCCACGCCGGAGACCCGGTTGTGGACCTCGCCGCCGCCGAGGTCGGCCATCGAGATGGTCTCGCCGGTGGCCGCCTTGACCACGTCCGGGCCGGTGACGAACATGTTCGAGTTCTCGCGGGTCATGATGATGAGGTCCGTCAGGGCCGGGCAGTAGACCGCGCCGCCCGCGCACGGGCCGAGGATGAGGCTCAGCTGCGGCACGAAGCCGCTGGCCTCGCAGGTCTTGCGGAAGATGCGCCCGTACTGGGTCAGGGCCGCGACACCCTCCTGGATGCGCGCGCCACCGGAGTCCACGATGGCCACGATCGGCACCTTCAGGGTGATGGCCATGCCCATGAGGCGGCAGATCTTCTCGCCCTCCGCGGTGCCGAGCGTGCCGCCCTTGACCGAGAAGTCCTGCGCATAGACGGCCACCTTACGGCCATAAACCAGACCGAAGCCGGTGATGACGGCCGCGCCCGCGTTGCCGCCGGCGATGTTGCCGCCCTGGAAGCGGCCGATCTCCTCGAAGGTGCCGGTGTCGAAGAGCAGATCGAGGCGTTCGCGCGCGGTCTTCTTACCTTTGGCGTGCTGCTTGTCGCGGGCGCGCTCCTCGGCGGCGCGGGCCAGTTCGGCGGCTTTGACCACTGCGGCGCGCAACGGCTGGTGGCCGGACGGCTGCGCCACGGACGCCACGGCGGCTCCGGCGGCATCCCCCACGCCGACGTTGCCGGTCGCGGCTCCGGCTCCGGCGGCCACTGCTGCGGCCTGCGCGGCCTTCACCGCCGGAGAATCCATGATGTCGGTCATTTGGCGGCCTCCTTCTTGGTCACGTCAAGCGTGACGAGCGTGTCTCCGGCCTCCACGCCATCGGCGGGCCCGACGAAGATCTTCTTCACCTCGCCGGCGGCCGGCGCGTACACGTAGTTCTCCATCTTCATGGATTCGAGCACCACCAGCAGGTCGCCCTTGGCCACCTGCTGCCCTTCGGACACGTTGATGCGCGTGACCACTGCCTGCATCGGCGAGGCGATGATGCCGGACTTGGCGCCGTCGTTCGCGGCCTTGTTCGCGGACGATACGTTGTGCAACCCGGCGCCGCGCAACGGCTGGGTGGGGCGGCGGGCGCCGCGGGCGCGGGCCGAGCCGGTGAGGTTCTCGACGATGTCGAGCGGCACGGTGAGTTTGACGCGACGGTCGTTCATCTCGATGACGAACGTCTCGCTGCGGTCCTTATCGCCGCCCTCCGCCGCGCCACCGGCCGCCGCGCCGGCGAGCGATGCGGGCTGTCCGGCGCGGGCGGAGTCGGGCTCGCGGTTGAGATACGTGCGTTCCAGCCATTTGGTGGACACGTCGAACGGATGCCCATGCTCGGCGGTGAAGTCGTCGTTGCGGAAGATCTCCTTGAACAGCGGGATAGGCGTGGGCACGCCCTCGATCACGAGCTCGTCGAGCACGCGGCACACACGGGCCACGGCATCGAGACGGTTCTGGGCGGTGACGATCACCTTGCCCATCATCGAATCGAACTTCGGCGAGATGGTGTCGCCCTGTTCCACACCGGTGTCGATGCGCACGCCGGGGCCGGCCGGCCATTGGATGCGCTCGAGCGTGCCGGAACCGGGCGTCAGGTTGGTGGCGGGGTCCTCGCTGGTGATGCGCAGCTCGAAGCTGTGACCGCGCGGCTCGGGGGCCGGCGTGAGCTCCCCGCCGGCGGCGATGGTGAGCTGTTCGCGCACCAAGTCGAGTCCGGACACCTCCTCGGAGACCGTGTGCTCGACCTGCAGGCGCGGGTTGACCTCGAGGAAGTACACCTTGCCGTTGGGCGTCACCATGAACTCGCAGGTGCCCAGGCCCTCGTAGCCCACGGTGGTGAACAGGCGGCGGGAGTACTCCACAAGCGTGTCGGTGATCTGCTTGGGCAGGAAGGGCGCGGGCGCCTCCTCCACGAGCTTCTGGTTGCGGCGCTGCAGCGAGCAGTCGCGGGTGGAATAGACGGTGAAGTTGCCGTGCGAGTCACGGCCGGACTGGGTCTCCACATGACGGGCCTTGTCGATGAACTTCTCGATGAAGTATTCCTTGAGGTCGCCGCCCTGCAGCGCGTCGTGGTTCATATAGAAGCGGCGCAGCTCCTCGTCGTCGTGGACCACGGTGATGCCATGGCCGCCGCCGCCATCCGTGCGCTTCATCATGATCGGATAGCCGTGGGTGTGCGCGAAGTCAAGCAGCGTGCGCATGTCCTCCACCGGCTCGGACAGGCCCGGCACCGGCGGCACCTTGGCGCGCATGGCCACGCGGCGCGCGGTGATCTTGTCGCCGAGGTCCACGAGTGCGGTGTGATGCGGGCCGACCCAGACCGCGCCGGCCTCCTCGACCTTCTGCGCGAAGCTCGGCACCTCGGAAAGGAACCCGTAACCAGGATGCACGGCGTCCGCACCGGTGCGGTGCAGGATGTCGATGAGCAGGTCCTCGTTGAGGTACGTGTCCTTGTAGGTGTCGCCGGAAAGCAGGTACGCCTCGTCGGCCATGTCCACATAGCGGCTATCGCGGTCCTGTTCGGCGTAGACCGCTACGGTCTTGATCCCCATCTCTTTGGCCGTACGCACCACGCGCAACGCGATCTCACCGCGGTTCGCGATCAGCAGTTTTTTGACAGTATGAGCCATAGCGTCAAATTGTGGTGCGTTCGCCATCATGCAGCAAGGCCCGTTCGCACAAAACAGCTCACGCCGTTTTGTAGGCTACCAACAAACGCATCCGTAGGTTTCGCAGGCGTAGCCACGGTGGGCGATGGCTCCAAAACCGCACGGTTGCAACGTTTTGCCACATGCCATTCACCATCCCCGACCATTGACGCTTGCGGTCGATTCGTCAATTCCCGACAAACCGGAGTCAATAATTTTGTAACTTGACACGAAAACGAACGAAACCTCACATCCCTACGATGGCAACCGTAGTTGGAGGAAGGCTCCCGGATTACATCCGCCATGGCGGATCGCATCCATCGACACGCATATCGAGACTCACATCGAGCCGTTCACAGTAGGGGGAATCACATCATGCAGTCTTCGCACACCGCGGCATCCGCCGTTTCCGCCGTCTCCGTTCCGCGCCGCATCGCCGCCGCGTCCTGGAAGCCCGTACTCTTCGCCGTGCTGCTGTACCTGGCCGCGGCGGCGGGTGAGATTCCGGTCCCCGGCACGCCGGTGCCGATCACATTGCAGACCTTCGTGGTGATGCTGGCCGGCCTCATGCTGACATGGCGCCAGGCCGCCTCTTCCGTGCTGCTGTACCTGGCCGCGGGCGCGCTTGGCCTGCCGGTGTTCGCCGGAGGCGCCTCCACGATGGCGCTGGTCGGACCGAGCGCGGGCTTCCTGTTCGGCTGGGTGCCGGGCATCATCGTCATCGCGCTGCTGCGCGGCAAGGCCGATCTTTCGACGCCGGGAGCCGCCGCGCTGACCGCCGGCCGCTACCTGCTGGCCGCGCTGCTGGGCGGCATCGTGGTGATCTACTTCTTCGGCGTGACCGTACAGTCCACGCTCACCGGCGTGCCGGTGTTCACCGTGACGCTCGCCTCCATGGGCTTCGTCGTGGGCGACGTCATCAAGGCCGTCGTGGCCGCACTGGCCGCCTCCGGCCTGAGCAAGCTCGGCCGCTGAGCCGACCACCGGAACACACCCGGGGACACGCATCTGTCTCGTAATTGTCTGAGTGGTATCGCCCCCCCTCTGACGAGGGGCCTGATAGCGAAGCTGACTGGGGGAGAGACAGACCACTAGACGGATTCCGGAATCACACCCGGACTCAACAAATAACGGGCGGTCCGCCGGCATCACACCGACGGACCGCCCGTCTCTCTATCTTTCTTTCTTCCGGCCGCCGGCAACGTCAGTGGCACCGGCGACGTCTGTTGTCACCCGACGGTCGCGCTAATCGACTGTCGCGTCACCCGACGATTCAACAATCGGCGTCGCGCCTACAGCACACCCACGTCGGCCGTACGCACCGTATGCTCCACGCCATCCGACGTGCGCAGAATCAGCGAAGCATCATCGTTCAGACCAATCGCCTCGCCGGTCAGCGTCGAGCCATCCGTGAAGTGCGCCTCGACCTGACGCCCGCGCGCCCAGCAGACGGTCTTCATCTCCTCGCGCAGTTCCTTGGCCTGACCGTGCGGATCGGCAACGAATGCGGTCAGACGGGTACGGAATCCCTCCACCTCACGCGCGGCCACCGCGTCACGCAGCTCCTCGAACGGGGGCAGGTCATGCACATGCAGCTGCAACGACGTGGACTGCGGCGTGGGAAGACGGCAGGCACCCAGCATCAGGTTGAGCCCGACGCCGAAGACGATCGCCACATCGTCGGCCCCGCCCGCCTCGCTCGCATCGCCATTCGCCGGCAGCATCACCAATTCGGATAGCAGGCCGCCCAGCTTCAGACCGTGGCAGTAGATATCGTTGGGCCACTTGAGCTCCAGCAGCGACTCCGGCTGATCGGCTTCGGCGCCGAACTCCCGAATCGCGCCATTGAGCGCATCCAGGGTGACCAGCCCGGCAATCATCTGCAACCACCCGTTCAACGTCTCATCCGTGGCGATGGCACGCGGCAGACGCACGGCATACGATACCGTCGACGAGCGGCCGGGCTGACTCACCCAGGTATGTCCGTTGCGGCCACGACCCGCGGTCTGGCGGTCCGCGGCCACCACGGCCACGGCGAGCCGTCCGCCCACCTCCGTCGGCGGCAATGTCAACGTGCCTTCCGCAATCAGGCGGCCTGCCAGAGCGTTGGTCGAATCCGTCTCGGCCACGGCCACCACCTGATCGGCGGCATCATTCGTTTTCGTCAGCTGCGGCGTTGCAGCGTTCAAAGCAATAATCATGTGAGTCACATTACCCCCGATACCGCGAATCATCACCCCTTATCCCATCGAAAACCGCACAAAACCAATCATTTCGCACCATCGATATTGTGTGAGCGCTCACAAGTGAGGTAAATCACATCTCACTATATGCGTGTACGCTAGGTATTGAGCGGTCGGGCGATACCGCCTTGTCCGCCGAACTTCACAGTCGTTGTTCATCCAAAGCGCAACCCACCAGCCGAAACATGCTGCGACTACTACGGTGTCACAGTCAATGCGATGCATGGTTTGCACTATCGGTCGTGTCTTATCGGGAAGGATCTGAGCCGCACGACGGCTTGGCAATCAATCGGATTACCCCGGGCAATACCTCCGGGAATCACCATCTCAAGGAGAGCAGGTACCTTTCATGCTCAGCTTTATCGAAGACAACAGCCACCCGTTCGATTACGTGGAACGATTGGAGGGCGTCCCGGAAGGCGTCGAGGCGCGCGTGGTACGCATAGCCCCGGATCTGCCGTTCGACGCCATGGTCGCGATGCCCGCCGACCGCGTGCCGGCCGATGTCGAAGCCGAACCGGTGGGTAATCATGTGGTGATCCACCACGCCTTCCCCGATCTCGGTCCGGCCGAGGACTGGGTGGTCGCGTGGGTCAACCGGTGTCCCGCCAGCGACTTTCCGCGAAACCGATAGCGACTTTCCGCGAAACCGGTGACGTCGCATCGCGAGAATCCACCACTCCTGCACCTCACCGGATTCTCATCGGAACAATCGCACCGGATACGACTCATCCGGGCGAATCCCACCGCGACGCTGCATCAGCACCATCGGCACCATCGGCAACGGCATCAGTCGCAATCAGTCACGTCAGTCACGTCGGCAGTTGGCGAGTGCGGCTACCATTGGCATACATGACGTCACCAGCCACCCCGCAACCTGCCGCCGTATCCCGTCCAACGCCCAACCATCCCATCGCACGGCGGATGGGGGCGGTCGCGCGTTGGACCTTGGCGGTACTGGCCTGTCTGTGGCTGGCTCTGTGCACCGCTGTGGGGCCGCTGTACTGGGATTTCGACAACGGCACCATCGCCCACTGGAATTGGGCCAATACCGCCATTTTCGCGGGTTCGTTCATCATCTATCTCGGCATCATCGGATTGCTGGTCCGCTTCGCCGCAACCGGGCGCGTACTACCCTTGGTCGCCGCGCGCCTGAGCACCATGTTGCCGAAGCCCTCCCAGGCACCGAACGCCCACCACGACGCGGTCGATGGTGCCGATGCCATCGCTCCCCTGTTCCGCACAATCATCGGCACCATCGCCGCCGCCCTCTCCCGCGGGCTCACGTCGCTCGGTCATTGGATCGTACGCGGCACGAATCGGTTCTGGAAGATCGCACTGATCCTGTTCCTTGGCTGGCTCTGGGCACCCACCACCCTGCTCGCCGCGTTCGGCGCGGACATCCGCTCGCAGATCCGCGAGTTCAGCTGGGCCTGGAACCAATGGACGGGACTCAAACAGCCGTACATCGGCTTCTTCTCCTTCGTGCCGATGGATATCTACCCCACCGCGCACTACATGTGGCCGTCCGACCCGACATACCTGACCGACCAGCACAACGTGGTTCTCACGGTTGTGTACGGCGCGACCGCCGCTCTCTCCCGGTCCCTGACCGGCTCGAACGACGCCGGCATCGTGGTGCTGGCCGCCGTGCAGATGCTGTTCGCCGTATTCTGTTGCGCCGCCACCGCGAACCGTTTCCTCAACCTGCCGTGGCTTCGGCGACCCACCGAGCCCGATCAGGCCGCCGCACGAGCCGCAGCGCCTGCCTCCGGCGCGGACTCGATCAACGCAGTCGCCATCAACGCGGCCCGCTG
Organism: Bifidobacterium sp. UTBIF-78; assembly: GCF_006408945.1. Classification (NCBI taxonomy): domain Bacteria; kingdom Bacillati; phylum Actinomycetota; class Actinomycetes; order Bifidobacteriales; family Bifidobacteriaceae; genus Bifidobacterium; species Bifidobacterium sp. UTBIF-78. The sequence goes on along the minus strand of NZ_JFAO01000031.1, from coordinate 4,532 downwards.
CCACTCCGCTCCCGCCGGCGCGCTGGCCCGCCTCCTCATCATCGTGTTCTTCCTGACCTGCCCGCTGGCAGTGTTCGCCACGATTTCCATCACCAAGTCGCCACTGTTCGCTTTCGCGTTTGTGTGGTGGTTCGGCGTGTGGTACGAGCTCATCCAGACGTGGCGCCCGTCGAAGCGATCGAAGCAGTCGAAGCGACGGAACCCGAGCGTCCACGTCCGCAGCGCCGTTCTCAATCTGCCGCCGCACAGCCTCATCGCCTTCGTCGTCTCCACATCGGTGATGCTGATTTCCGCTAAGTACGCCTGGTACATCATCGCCCTGCAGATCGTGCTGGCGCTCATCGCCGACCGACGCCGCTGGGCCACGTACGTGGCGGCTCTGCTCATCCCCACCGTGCTGATCCACGGCGGCATCTCGTTCGCCATCTCATCCGGCGCCATCATTGGCGGCGACCCGATCGAGAGCCGCGGCGTGCAGCTGCAGCAGATCGCCCGCGTGGCCAAGCGCAATCCCGACGGCATCTCGGCCGAAGCCAAGAAGAACCTCTCCCCCGTCTTCAATCTGGACCAGATGGCCGACGCCTACTTCCAGCAGGACGCGGACCCGGTGAAGTCCTCCGGCATCCAGGCCAAGAAAGTGAGCTACAAGTGGCGCACCGTCACCCCCGAGGACATGAACGGATTCAACAAGGCATGGCTCGAAATCGTCAAGGACAATCCGGTCATCGCCCTGGATGCGCTGCTCGCCAAGTGCTTCGGCTACTTCAACGTCACCGATCTGCCGTATGTCTCCATGGATTATTACGTGACCAGCGATTACGTGCAGAAAAACTCCACATGGATCAAGTCCTATAACCACCAATGGCGTGAGAAGGTGGCCAAATTCACCCAACGCTGGGGCCGTATCCCGGTGATCGGCTGGTTCACGCACGGCAACTTCTACGTGGTGCTGACCCTGCTCATCGGCGCGGCCGAGGTGATTCGCCGTCGTTGGCTCACGCTGATGACGCATATTCCGCTGCTGCTGCTGATGGGCGTGATGATCACCGCGCCGGCCAACAACTTCGAGCGGCATATGCTGCCGGTGGCCTTCGTGTTCGGGTTCGTGGCCCTCACATACTGGCGTGATTCCCGGCGCGAGCTGCGCCGGTCGCACAGGTGACGGCGGTCCGCGCAGGTGGTGGCGGTGGTTGGGCTCCCGGGGGTACTCCCGGAAAGCCGCATAGCCCGTCTGGCGCCGGATGGAAGCCCATGACTACACTTGGTGGCATGTCTTCCGATTTTCTCGAACTGCTCGCCACCGACGCCCGCACGGGCGATGATGCCGAAACCGCCCTTGACCGCGTACGCACTGTGTTGTTCGAGTGCCTGTTCCACGATATCGCCGACGAGCGCGTAACCTCCCTATTCACGATTCTTGGGTTCACCGGCGAATTCGATTGTTACGCCATTGCCGGGTATCCGGCGCATTCGGCCGCCCGTACGCGCCGCGATGTCGAGAAGATCGTGGCCGATTTCGGCGGCGACTGTCTGACCGCCGAGTATGCCGCTGACGGAACATCCCCATCCGCAGTCGTGGCACTGGTACGTCAGAGCGGCGCCGCGACCCCCGAGGTTATCTGCAACACCGTCTCGGCAGCGTTCGCCGACGACCGTCCGCTGGCGTTGGGCCCGTCCCGCGCTGCAGCCTCAGGGGCGATGCATACGTTGCGCGCCGCCTTGTACTGTCTCAAGGCCGCGCCGGCGCTGGCCGCCACGGTACGGCAGATTCCGCGCCCGCTGCGTACCGACGATGCCCTGCCCGAGCGCGCGCTCATCGGCGACGAGGATGCCCGCGACGAGCTTGTCCGCGTGGTCTACGGCAGTCTGGCCGCCGCCGGACCGGACGATCCCACGCTGCTCACCGTCTCCACGTTCCTGCGATTCGGTGGGTCGTTGGAATCGACCGCCAAGGAGCTCAACGTCCATCCCAACACCATTCGATACCGTCTCAAGCGTGCGGCCGAATCCACCGGCTGGGACGCCACCGACCCGCGCGAGGCGTACGTGCTCACCACCGCCATCGCCCTCGGCCGCATGACGGAATAACACCGGAGCAGCCCGGCGTGCGTCCAACTTCAGCGAATCAGTTCAGTGATGTTGCGCGTCCTGTATGGCCTTGACACCCTCTCGCAACAGTTCGGCAAAGGATTCCTGCATGGCGAGCACTTCATCCACAAATCCACCGGCGGACAGGGCAGCGATTACATGACCGTCTGCCGGGTCCAGAATCGGCACGCCGACGGCGCCGATGCCGAGCGTCACGTCTTCGTCGGACAGCGCATACCCGTGAGACCGCGTCTCGGCGATGTCGTCGCGCAGCTGCTCGACCGTCACCAGGGTGTTTTCGTTGTATGCCGGGAATGGAGCGCGAGCCAAGTACCGTTCAATCGCATCGTCATCGAAATAGGCGAGCGTGACACGGCCTGCAGCACCTGCGTGCAACGGCAGTACTCGACCTGGACGCAGAATCACTGAATCGATGGCATGGCCCTGCGCACACTCCACGCACACGGTTTCGTCGCCGGACGCAACGGTAAGGAACGAAGTCATGCCAGTTCGCGCGGTGATTGACCGCATCACCGGCAACACCCCGTCCCATTCGGTGCGTGATGCGCGTGCGGCATCCGCCAGACGAAGCCAATCGAGGGACAGCGTATAGTTGCCGTCATCATCGGCGGTTGCCCAGCCCACATCCACAAGGCCGTCAAGGACTCGGTACACAGACGAACGTGGAATATCGCAAGCGTCGGCAATATCCGCCGGGGCAAGACCACTTTCAGCGGCCAACGCCTCAATGACGCGGCTGGCCTTATCCAAGGCGCGGGTAGGTTCTTTCTGGTCACGCTGTTCTCGGGGTCCGTGTTGCTTGTCAGCCATCGTCAGGCCTCCTTCCGATTCGCGTAGACGCCGGTGAAGCCCAATCCACGCGACACTTCCGCGCCCACCGACCTGACCAGTTCAATCATGCTGCTGCCGGGGGCCTGATTGTTGTGATCTGGCTGTCCGGCGACGTGTCCGGCTTCTTCAAGATCGATTATCAGCGAACGCGAAAGACCACCGAGTGCGATTGCGGCCTGAATCTCCCCGGCATGGTTGAACACCGGCACGCTGATGGTCACCGAACCAGCCATCGTCTGGCCCACATCGTAGGCGAATCCACACTCACGAATGGTCCGGGCGCAGTCCACTGCAGTGGCTCGCATCGTGGAGAACGTGCCACCAAGCTCGTTGTTGTAGGCGTAGTGCTCAAGCAGCTGTTCATATCGGTCGGATGGCAGCCATGCGGTCAGTACATGCGATGGCGCACCCATGCTTAGGGGCAGACTATTGCCCACCAGCTGGCTGTAGCTTTGCAGTTCCTCACGCGTGCGGGTTTCAATGCATACGGACCGTAGGCGTCGGCGGACGAACAACGCCCAGACACCGAATTGGGCTCGATGCGCGCGGAAAGCCCGGCGCGTGATTTGCTGGATGTCCAATCGGCTTTCCACTTGCCCGCCGATGCGAACACAATTAATGCCAAGCCGGTACTCGCCACGACGCTTACCACGCTCCACCCAGCCAACGGCAGACAGATTGTCCAAAAGACGATAGGTGGAACTGATGGGTTCACCGGTAAGCTCGCTGATAGTGCGGACGGCGCAAGACCCATGATCAGCAAGTACGTTCAAAACCGCTTTTGACTTGACCAGCGCCTCAACGCTCCGGTCGTCTCGGCTCTGTGCACCCATACGCTGCTCCTGTCCAAATTCTCAGTTTTGGTCTTATTGTAGCGGGATTATGGTATGCGACGAAGTTTCATTGATAATTCAATGACCGTTGGTTCTGGAATGGGCTGATCTTTTTGGGGTTTCTTTGGGAGATCGGACCAACCGCAATCATGATGGATTATCAGACTCTTCCGATTTTTGTGTGTAAAGGCCATGCGTTTTCATTGCTTAGGTATATTCGACGTTTCCTAGGTGCATATTCATCGACACCTTGCGCGCATACCCGCCTTGTTGCGCCATCCCGTCCTCCGGAACCCACCCTGGAAACGATAAATGCACCTAAGGTAACCCGATGAATTCCAGTTGGGCGGAGCCGGAAAGGACAGTCCCGGCATGGAGACGGTGTGGATTGTTTGTTGGGTTTCTTGTTGTTGTGGGTTCCGTGTCAAGTGTGTGGGTATGAGTGGAGCCCCGGTGGATTGTTTCCATCGGGGCTCTCTTGTTAACGTGTGATGCGGCGGTGTGCTACTCTCCCACATCCTCTCGGGTGCAGTACCATCGCCGTGCCAGGCCTTAGCTTCCGGGTTCGGAATGGATGCCGGGCGTCTCTCCTGGGCCATGACCGCCGCAAATCTTCAATTAGACGTCCCACACGCGTTGGTGTGGGGGATGGTTCCCGTGATGGGTTGGGGACCGGATAGCGGACGCGATCGTCGAAATGGTCTTGTGGTCATCCGGATGCTCCATGCCGTCCGGAAATCCATTGCAGAAGAATGTTTT